>NZ_CP012477.1:600000-754192 GCF_001281315.1 Arthrobacter sp. ERGS1:01
CGTCGCCTCCATGCTCTACCTTGACTATTCACGCGAGGACGGGCAGTGGAGCCCCAACCGCTTTGGCGGACGCGAAAACCTCGAGGCCATCAGCTTCCTGCAGGAAATGAACGCCACGGCCTACCGCCGCAACCCGGGCATCGTCACGATCGCCGAAGAGTCGACGGCATTCCCCGGCGTCACCGCCGCCACCGAAGCCGGCGGCCTCGGCTTCGGCATCAAGTGGAACATGGGCTGGATGCACGACTCCCTCGCCTATATGTCCGAGGATCCCGTCAACAGGGGCTGGCACCACAACCAGATCACCTTCTCCCTGGTGTACGCGTTCACCGAGAACTTCTTGCTGCCCATCAGCCACGACGAAGTAGTGCACGGCAAGGGCTCCCTGCTGCGGAAAATGCCCGGCGACCGCTGGCAGCAGCTGGCCAACCTGCGCGCCTACCTGGCCTTCCAATGGGCGCACCCGGGCAAGCAGCTGATCTTCATGGGTACGGAGTTCGGCCAGGAGTCCGAGTGGAGCGAACAGCACGGCCTGGACTGGTGGCTGGCGGAGAACCCCGCGCACCAGGGCGTCCAGCAGCTGGTCAAGGAACTGAACGCCGTGTACTCAACCACCCCGGCGCTTTCGGAATGCGACAACACCCCCGAAGGATTCACCTGGATCAACGGCGGCGACACCACCCATAATGTTGTGTCGTTCATCCGCCGGGACAAGGCCGGGCAGCCGCTGTTGTGCATCATCAACTTTGCCGGCGTCGCCTACGAGGGCTTCCGGGTCGGTGTCCCGTCTGCCGGCGCCTGGCGCGAGGTGCTCAATACCGACGACGCCGGCTACGGCGGTTCCGATGTGCGCAACGACGGAACGCTTAAGTCCGACGCCGTCTCCTGGGACGGGCAGGACCATTCGGTCAAGCTGCGGATCCCGCCGCTCGGAGCCCTCTACCTGCAGCCCGTCAAGGCCTAAAGGCCGGACTGGAAACCAACACCTGCTTGCCGTTTGGTTAACTCGGCAAGCAGGTGCTAGAGTTGGTACCCCACCGGGCAAACAGTCCGGTTCGGAACCAGACCAACATCTACCGAACCTTAAAAAGGTTCCAATGATGCGTGTTCAAATGAGAGTTAGAAACTAACTTCGGATGAACCAAGGGCTGGGAGCCGGATTTGACTTCCTGGAAGTCAATACGGTAACTTTATGAAGTTGCCCCGGCACTGATCGTCGTGAACAAACTGGTTTTGTTTGGGTGTGTTGGCTGGGTGTGGTTGTTGTTTGAGAACTCAATAGTGTGCCAAGTTTTATTGATACCAATTTATTGTATTGAATTGGTTATTTGGTTGGTTGTTGCCGCCCCTGTGGTGATGACTGGCCGTTTAGCTGGTTTCGAATTTAGTGCATGACTTCATCATCTTTTTCCGGTGTGTTGTTGTGTGTCTGTTTAGTTATTAACGGAGAGTTTGATCCTGGCTCAGGATGAACGCTGGCGGCGTGCTTAACACATGCAAGTCGAACGATGAACCGACGCTTGCGTCGGGGATTAGTGGCGAACGGGTGAGTAACACGTGAGTAACCTGCCCTTAACTCTGGGATAAGCCTGGGAAACTGGGTCTAATACTGGATATTGACTTTTCACCGCATGGTGGTTGGTTGAAAGATTTATTGGTTTTGGATGGACTCGCGGCCTATCAGCTTGTTGGTGAGGTAATGGCTCACCAAGGCGACGACGGGTAGCCGGCCTGAGAGGGTGACCGGCCACACTGGGACTGAGACACGGCCCAGACTCCTACGGGAGGCAGCAGTGGGGAATATTGCACAATGGGCGAAAGCCTGATGCAGCGACGCCGCGTGAGGGATGACGGCCTTCGGGTTGTAAACCTCTTTCAGTAGGGAACAAGGCCAGTGTTTAGTTGGTTGAGGGTACCTGCAGAAGAAGCGCCGGCTAACTACGTGCCAGCAGCCGCGGTAATACGTAGGGCGCAAGCGTTATCCGGAATTATTGGGCGTAAAGAGCTCGTAGGCGGTTTGTCGCGTCTGCCGTGAAAGTCCGGGGCTCAACTCCGGATCTGCGGTGGGTACGGGCAGACTAGAGTGATGTAGGGGAGACTGGAATTCCTGGTGTAGCGGTGAAATGCGCAGATATCAGGAGGAACACCGATGGCGAAGGCAGGTCTCTGGGCATTAACTGACGCTGAGGAGCGAAAGCATGGGGAGCGAACAGGATTAGATACCCTGGTAGTCCATGCCGTAAACGTTGGGCACTAGGTGTGGGGGACATTCCACGTTTTCCGCGCCGTAGCTAACGCATTAAGTGCCCCGCCTGGGGAGTACGGCCGCAAGGCTAAAACTCAAAGGAATTGACGGGGGCCCGCACAAGCGGCGGAGCATGCGGATTAATTCGATGCAACGCGAAGAACCTTACCAAGGCTTGACATAAACCGGAAACACCTAGAAATAGGTGCCCCACTTGTGGTCGGTTTACAGGTGGTGCATGGTTGTCGTCAGCTCGTGTCGTGAGATGTTGGGTTAAGTCCCGCAACGAGCGCAACCCTCGTTCCATGTTGCCAGCACGTAGTGGTGGGGACTCATGGGAGACTGCCGGGGTCAACTCGGAGGAAGGTGAGGACGACGTCAAATCATCATGCCCCTTATGTCTTGGGCTTCACGCATGCTACAATGGCCGGTACAATGGGTTGCGATACTGTGAGGTGGAGCTAATCCCAAAAAGCCGGTCTCAGTTCGGATTGGGGTCTGCAACTCGACCCCATGAAGTCGGAGTCGCTAGTAATCGCAGATCAGCAACGCTGCGGTGAATACGTTCCCGGGCCTTGTACACACCGCCCGTCAAGTCACGAAAGTTGGTAACACCCGAAGCCCATGGCCCAACCCGCAAGGGAGGGAGTGGTCGAAGGTGGGACTGGCGATTGGGACTAAGTCGTAACAAGGTAGCCGTACCGGAAGGTGCGGCTGGATCACCTCCTTTCTAAGGAGCACCAAACACCACGACGGAGACCGCATGGTTTCGTGTTGGTGGTGTGAGGAGTAAAGACCTGCTGCGAGAACGTTTGTTTCTCGGTGGGTTGCTCAAGGGTGGAATATCAATAAAACAGCCGATGATCGGCATCTGGCAGCCTGGTTCCAGTACAACACTTCCTTGTGGGGTGTGCGGAAAGAACCGTGATGGGTTGAAAGATGTGTGGTTGTTAAGCGTTTGGCACACTGTTGGGTCCTGAAACAACAACGAAAGTTGTTTGTTTCTGGTTTCCCACACACAACCGACCGTCACGGGAAGGACAGGCACTTTGGTGCGGGTTCGACGTGGTTGGGGAGTGTGTGTTGGGGTTGTTGTTTGAGAACTACATAGTGAACGCGAGCATCTTATAGAAGGAAGCAATTTCTTTGAGATATATGAACCTGGATCTGATGCTGTTGACACCCTTTTGGGGTGTTGGTGGTGTTGATTTTCATGGTTCTCTCGATATAAGTTTTAGTGTGTTTTTGACTATTTTGTGTAGTCAAGTTTTTAAGGGCACACGGTGGATGCCTTGGCATTAGGAGCCGAAGAAGGACGTAGGAATCTGCGATAAGCCTCGGGGAGTTGATAACCGAACTTTGATCCGAGGGTGTCCGAATGGGGGAACCCCGTTACCCGTCGCAAGGCGAGGTGATGACCCACACCTGAATATATAGGGTGTGTGGAGGGAACGTGGGGAAGTGAAACATCTCAGTACCCACAGGAAGAGAAAACAATAGTGATTCCGTTAGTAGTGGCGAGCGAACGCGGAACAGGCTAAACCGTGCCATGTGTGATAGCCGGCGGGCGTTGCATGGTCGGGGTTGTGGGACTTACCGTTACGAATCTGCCGGTTCGTTGAGGGGAATGGTGCATGTATAGGTGAAGGGCTTTGAATGGCCTGCCGTAGAGGGTGAGAGTCCCGTAACCGAAATGCAGTGCACTCCCTGGTGAGTATCCCAAGTAGCACGGGGCCCGAGAAATCCCGTGTGAATCTGTCAGGACCACCTGATAAGCCTAAATACTACCTAATGACCGATAGCGGACAAGTACCGTGAGGGAAAGGTGAAAAGTACCCCGGGAGGGGAGTGAAATAGTACCTGAAACCGTGTGCTTACAATCCGTCAGAGCCACCCTAGTTGTGGTGATGGCGTGCCTTTTGAAGAATGAGCCTGCGAGTTAGTGTTACGTCGCGAGGTTAACCCGTGTGGGGAAGCCGTAGCGAAAGCGAGTCTGAATAGGGCGATGCAGTGGCGTGATCTAGACCCGAAGCGAAGTGATCTACCCATGGCCAGGTTGAAGCGCGTGTAAGAGCGCGTGGAGGACCGAACCCACTTCAGTTGAAAATGGAGGGGATGAGCTGTGGGTAGGGGTGAAAGGCCAATCAAACTTCGTGATAGCTGGTTCTCCCCGAAATGCATTTAGGTGCAGCGTTGCGTGTTTCTTACCGGAGGTAGAGCTACTGGATGGCTAATGGGCCCTACAAGGTTACTGACGTCAGCCAAACTCCGAATGCCGGTAAGTGAGAGCGTAGCAGTGAGACTGTGGGGGATAAGCTTCATAGTCGAGAGGGAAACAGCCCAGACCACCAACTAAGGCCCCTAAGCGTGTGCTAAGTGGGAAAGGATGTGGGATTGCTTAGACAACCAGGAGGTTGGCTTAGAAGCAGCCATCCTTAAAAGAGTGCGTAATAGCTCACTGGTCAAGTGATTCCGCGCCGACAATGTAGCGGGGCTCAAGTACACCGCCGAAGTTGTGGATTTCAAACATTACCCAAGCTAAGGATTCGTTCCTGGTTCAGGGGTTTGGAGTGGTAGGGGAGCGTCGTGTGGGCATTGAAGCCGCAGTGTGAACTAGCGGTGGAGCCCACACGAGTGAGAATGCAGGCATGAGTAGCGAAAGACGGGTGAGAAACCCGTCCGCCGAATGATCAAGGGTTCCAGGGTCAAGCTAATCTGCCCTGGGTAAGTCGGGACCTAAGGCGAGGCCGACAGGCGTAGTCGATGGACAACGGGTTGATATTCCCGTACCGGTGAAGAACCGCCCATATTGAACTGATGATACTAACCACCCAAACCGCCAGTGCGTGTCCTTCGGGGCCAGGCTGTGTGGGGAGCGTGGGACCTGAGTCAGGGAGGTAAACGTATTAACAGGTGTGACGCAGGAAGGTAGCCGAGCCGGGCGATGGTAGACCCGGTCTAAGGACGTAGGAAACGCGATAGGCAAATCCGTCGCGTTGTCTTCAATGACGATTCTGAGATCTGATGGGACCCCCGTATGGGGGAATTCGGTGATCCTATGCTGCCTAGAAAAGCATCGACGTGAGGTTCCAACTGCCCGTACCCCAAACCGACACAGGTGATCAGGTAGAGAATACTAAGGCGATCGAGAGAATTATGGTTAAGGAACTCGGCAAAATGCCCCGTAACTTCGGGAGAAGGGGGGCCTGCCCCGTGAAGGAACCTAGCGTTCCGTGAGCGGGTGTGGGCCGCAGAGACCAGGGGGAAGCGACTGTTTACTAAAACACAGGTCCGTGCGAAGTCGCAAGACGATGTATACGGACTGACTCCTGCCCGGTGCTGGAAGGTTAAGAGGACCGGTTAGCTACTTCGGTAGCGAAGCTGAGAATTTAAGCCCCAGTAAACGGCGGTGGTAACTATAACCATCCTAAGGTAGCGAAATTCCTTGTCGGGTAAGTTCCGACCTGCACGAATGGAGTAACGACTTCCCCGCTGTCTCAACCATAAACTCGGCGAAATTGCAGTACGAGTAAAGATGCTCGTTACGCGCAGCAGGACGGAAAGACCCCGAGACCTTTACTATAGTTTGGTATTGGTGTTCGGAGTGGCTTGTGTAGGATAGGTGGGAGACTGTGAAACCGCAACGCTAGTTGTGGTGGAGTCATCGTTGAAATACCACTCTGGTCACTTTGGACATCTAACTTCGGCCCGTAATCCGGGTCAGGGACAGTGCCTGATGGGTAGTTTAACTGGGGCGGTTGCCTCCTAAAAAGTAACGGAGGCGCCCAAAGGTTCCCTCAGCCTGGTTGGCAATCAGGTTCGAGTGTAAGTGCACAAGGGAGCTTGACTGTGAGAGGGACACCTCGAGCAGGGACGAAAGTCGGGACTAGTGATCCGGCGGCACATTGTGGAATGGCCGTCGCTCAACGGATAAAAGGTACCTCGGGGATAACAGGCTGATCTTGCCCAAGAGTCCATATCGACGGCATGGTTTGGCACCTCGATGTCGGCTCGTCGCATCCTGGGGCTGGAGTAGGTCCCAAGGGTTGGGCTGTTCGCCCATTAAAGCGGTACGCGAGCTGGGTTTAGAACGTCGTGAGACAGTTCGGTCCCTATCCGCTGCGCGCGCAGGAAATTTGAGAAGGGCTGTCCTTAGTACGAGAGGACCGGGACGGACGAACTCTGGTGTGTCAGTTGTACTGCCAAGTGCATCGCTGATTAGCTACGTTCGGATGGGATAACCGCTGAAAGCATCTAAGCGGGAAGCTCGCTTCAAGATGAGATTTCCATACACGCAAGTGTGAGAGGCCCCAGCTAGACCACTGGGTTGATAGGCCGGACGTGAACGAGGACTAAAGACTCGTGAAGCTGACCGGTACTAATAAGCCGATAACTTACACTACACACAAGTATCACCACCACGGAGTGCGAATAAACCTTCAAAAGCTATTCACACCCCAGTACCGATACAACACACTGCTCACGTTCACTATGTGGTTCCCAACCAACAAACCCACCCCCGAACCAAACGGGGACCGGTTATCTACGGTTGACACGGGAAACCAAACACCACCACCTTTTTACCCACCCCACCAGGGCGGTCAATAAAAGGAGGAAAATGGTGTATAATATAATATTGTTGTTCCAACAAGAACACCCAACAAGCCACCCACCCGGATACCAGCAATGGAACCGGGATTGGGGAACGAGTTACGGTGTCATAGCGTGGGGGAAACGCCCGGTCCCATTCCGAACCCGGAAGCTAAGACCCACAGCGCCGATGGTACTGCATTCGTGAGGATGTGGGAGAGTAGGACACCGCCGGACAACACCAAAAAGGGTAGAGGCCCCGCACACACAGTGCGGGGTCCCCACCTTACAACCAAAACACACACACACACACCACACACCACCAGGCCCCCGCGAGGGGCCACCACTGTTTAAGGAACAGCACAACCACCACCAGGCCCCTTACGGGGCCACCACTATTTAAGTACCTTCGTTAGCGGAACGCCGGCTCCCCGGTAATGTGCTGGCCAATGATTAACGTATGGATTTCATCGGTGCCTTCGTAAGTTCGTACGGACTCAAGGTTGTTTGCGTGACGCATAGGTGAGTGGTCCAAAGTGATGCCGTTGCCGCCAAGAATGGCTCGAGCGTCCCGGCAGACTTTGATGGCCTCCCTGCAGTTGTTGAGCTTCCCCATCGAGATCTGGTGCGGTTGAAGCTTCCCAGCCTCCTTGAGCCGCCCGATCTGCAAGGCGAGGAGCATTCCCTTGTTGATTTCCAGGGCCATGTTGACTAGTTTCTCCTGGGTCAGCTGATAGCCGGCAAGCGGCCTGCCAAATTGCAGGCGCTCCTGCGAATAGCTCAGTGCTTCAAGGTACGAGTCTCGGGCTGCGCCCATGGCCCCCAGATAATCCCGTAGCGCGCCTCATTGAGGCACTCGAAAGGGCCGCTCAGTCCTTTGGCTCCTGGGAGCAGCGCTGTGGCCGGCAATCGGACGTCGTCGAGCTCTATGTCGCATTGGATCGATGCCCGCATGGACAACTTGGGTTCGATTGCCGTTGCCCGGAAGCCGGTGGTGTTCGTCGGCACTACAAAGCCACGGATACCTTCACCGGTCCCGGCCCAGATGATGGCAACGTCGGCAATGCTCGCCAACCCTATCCATCGCTTGGACCCGTTGAGGATCCAGTCGGCATCGGGGCCTGGGCCGGCGCGGTGTGCGAAGGTCGCCATGGAAGATGGGTCTGACCCTGCGGTAGGCTCGGTCAGCCCAAAGCAACCGATGACCTGGCCCGACGCCATTCGTGGCAGCCACTGCTGCTTTTGAACTTCTGACCCGTGCTTGTGGATGGCCGTCATAGCCAAGGATCCTTGAACGCTCACAAAAGTACGGATGCCGGAGTCGCCGGCCTCGAGCTCCAAGGCGGCCAGCCCGTAGTCGACGGCCGTGCGACCGGGACACCCGTAGCCTCCCAGGTGCATGCCCAGCAATCCAAGTCCGCCGAGTTCCCTGACGATTTCCGTGGGAAAGACTCCCCGCTCATACCAGGCGGCAATGTTCGGTTTGATCCTGTCCTCAACAAATGTGCGGACTCCCTGGCGCAATGAAACCTCCGATGGGGTCAACAGGCCGTCGATATCAAGCAAATCTGCGGAATCGCTCATGACAAATCTCCATTGAATTGTGTGGCTCAGGTCCCTTGAATGCTAGCGGATGCCTGCAGGAACTCTCGCTGTGCAGAATAAAAGTCGTTGTTAACTCTCCTGCGCCATAACAATGCAAGTCCTTTTAACTTCATCGTGTTTCTTCTGTACGACAACGAACCGCAGCGCTACATTTGCTCGGCACGGTAGGCAGCCGGAGGTCTTCATGGTCGCGGCCATTCCACCAGCCAAGGGCATCGGACGTATAGGCCGGCTCGCGGGAACTGGCTCGAAAGCAATGTAGCCGCGCCTCAGTGCCAAATAGGTGAAGTCACCAGGCCAGGGCGTGGTCTTCTCACGCCCTCCGTACGGTGTCGGAACCGCGTATTAAACCTGCCATCCATGACCGCCGCACAGACAGCGACGCCATTCGGCGCCGTCCGTTTGCAGACTGGCACATTCAAGGTGAGGCGTGGGAGCTTCATTCAGGGCAGGGCAGGGCAGGGCAGGGCAGGGCAGGGCAGGGCAGGGCAGGGCAGGGCAGGGCAGGGCAGGGCAGGGCAGGGCAGGGCAGGGCAGGGCAGGGCAGGGCAGGGCAGGGCAGGGCAGGGGTTCCCCGCCACTCAGGCTGTTGTCAGAATGGCCGCGTACATTTGGTTTTAGGTGAGGGCATTTGGTTTTCGTGTTGGTGGATTTGCGTGTTGGTGGAAAGGTGTGTATTGTTTTTCGAGTTGCCCCGGTGTTCGGGGGGACGGAATTCCTGTTTATGAAGGCCGGTTTTGCCGGTTCTTTTGGCGTGTTGTGGGTGGTTGGTTCACTGTTTGGTGGATTTGCTTTCCGGGATATGTTCGGGTAAGCTTGAAAAGTTGCCTCGGCACTGATCGTCGTGAACAAACTGGTTTTGTTTGGGTGTGTTGGCTGGGTGTGGTTGTTGTTTGAGAACTCAATAGTGTGCCAAGTTTTATTGATACCAATTTATTGTATTGAATTGGTTATTTGGTTGGTTGTTGCCGCCCCTGTGGTGATGACTGGCCGTTTAGCTGGTTTCGAATTTAGTGCATGACTTCATCATCTTTTTCCGGTGTGTTGTTGTGTGTCTGTTAGTTATTAACGGAGAGTTTGATCCTGGCTCAGGATGAACGCTGGCGGCGTGCTTAACACATGCAAGTCGAACGATGAACCGACGCTTGCGTCGGGGATTAGTGGCGAACGGGTGAGTAACACGTGAGTAACCTGCCCTTAACTCTGGGATAAGCCTGGGAAACTGGGTCTAATACTGGATATTGACTTTTCACCGCATGGTGGTTGGTTGAAAGATTTATTGGTTTTGGATGGACTCGCGGCCTATCAGCTTGTTGGTGAGGTATGGCTCACCAAGGCGACGACGGGTAGCCGGCCTGAGAGGGTGACCGGCCACACTGGGACTGAGACACGGCCCAGACTCCTACGGGAGGCAGCAGTGGGAATATTGCACAATGGCGAAAGCCTGATGCAGCGACGCCGCGTGAGGGATGACGGCCTTCGGGTTGTAAACCTCTTTCAGTAGGGAACAAGGCCAGTGTTTAGTTGGTTGAGGGTACCTGCAGAAGAAGCGCCGGCTAACTACGTGCCAGCAGCCGCGGTAATACGTAGGGCGCAAGCGTTATCCGGAATTATTGGGCGTAAAGAGCTCGTAGGCGGTTTGTCGCGTCTGCCGTGAAAGTCCGGGGCTCAACTCCGGATCTGCGGTGGGTACGGGCAGACTAGAGTGATGTAGGGGAGACTGGAATTCCTGGTGTAGCGGTGAAATGCGCAGATATCAGGAGGAACACCGATGGCGAAGGCAGGTCTCTGGGCATTAACTGACGCTGAGGAGCGAAAGCATGGGGAGCGAACAGGATTAGATACCCTGGTAGTCCATGCCGTAAACGTTGGGCACTAGGTGTGGGGGACATTCCACGTTTTCCGCGCCGTAGCTAACGCATTAAGTGCCCCGCCTGGGGAGTACGGCCGCAAGGCTAAAACTCAAAGGAATTGACGGGGCCCGCACAAGCGGCGGAGCATGCGGATTAATTCGATGCAACGCGAAGAACCTTACCAAGGCTTGACATAAACCGGAAACACCTAGAAATAGGTGCCCCACTTGTGGTCGGTTTACAGGTGGTGCATGGTTGTCGTCAGCTCGTGTCGTGAGATGTTGGGTTAAGTCCCGCAACGAGCGCAACCCTCGTTCCATGTTGCCAGCACGTAGTGGTGGGGACTCATGGGAGACTGCCGGGGTCAACTCGGAGGAAGGTGAGGACGACGTCAAATCATCATGCCCCTTATGTCTTGGGCTTCACGCATGCTACAATGGCCGGTACAATGGGTTGCGATACTGTGAGGTGGAGCTAATCCCAAAAAGCCGGTCTCAGTTCGGATTGGGGTCTGCAACTCGACCCCATGAAGTCGGAGTCGCTAGTAATCGCAGATCAGCAACGCTGCGGTGAATACGTTCCCGGGCCTTGTACACACCGCCCGTCAAGTCACGAAAGTTGGTAACACCCGAAGCCCATGGCCCAACCCGCAAGGGAGGGAGTGGTCGAAGGTGGGACTGGCGATTGGGACTAAGTCGTAACAAGGTAGCCGTACCGGAAGGTGCGGCTGGATCACCTCCTTTCTAAGGAGCACCAAACACCACGACGGAGACCGCATGGTTTCGTGTTGGTGGTGTGAGGAGTAAAGACCTGCTGCGAGAACGTTTGTTTCTCGGTGGGTTGCTCAAGGGTGGAATATCAATAAAACAGCCGATGATCGGCATCTGGCAGCCTGGTTCCAGTACAACACTTCCTTGTGGGGTGTGCGGAAAGAACCGTGATGGGTTGAAAGATGTGTGGTTGTTAAGCGTTTGGCACACTGTTGGGTCCTGAAACAACAACGAAAGTTGTTTGTTTCTGGTTTCCCACACACAACCGACCGTCACGGGAAGGACAGGCACTTTGGTGCGGGTTCGACGTGGTTGGGGAGTGTGTGTTGGGGTTGTTGTTTGAGAACTACATAGTGAACGCGAGCATCTTATAGAAGGAAGCATTTCTTTGAGATATATGAACCTGGATCTGATGCTGTTGACACCCTTTTGGGGTGTTGGTGGTGTTGATTTTCATGGTTCTCTCGATATAAGTTTTAGTGTGTTTTTGACTATTTTGTGTAGTCAAGTTTTTAAGGGCACACGGTGGATGCCTTGGCATTAGGAGCCGAAGAAGGACGTAGGAATCTGCGATAAGCCTCGGGGAGTTGATAACCGAACTTTGATCCGAGGGTGTCCGAATGGGGGAACCCCGTTACCCGTCGCAAGGCGAGGTGATGACCCACACCTGAATATATAGGGTGTGTGGAGGGAACGTGGGGAAGTGAAACATCTCAGTACCCACAGGAAGAGAAAACAATAGTGATTCCGTTAGTAGTGGCGAGCGAACGCGGAACAGGCTAAACCGTGCCATGTGTGATAGCCGGCGGGCGTTGCATGGTCGGGGTTGTGGGACTTACCGTTACGAATCTGCCGGTTCGTTGAGGGGAATGGTGCATGTATAGGTGAAGGGCTTTGAATGGCCTGCCGTAGAGGGTGAGAGTCCCGTAACCGAAATGCAGTGCACTCCCTGGTGAGTATCCCAAGTAGCACGGGGCCCGAGAAATCCCGTGTGAATCTGTCAGGACCACCTGATAAGCCTAAATACTACCTAATGACCGATAGCGGACAAGTACCGTGAGGGAAAGGTGAAAAGTACCCCGGGAGGGGAGTGAAATAGTACCTGAAACCGTGTGCTTACAATCCGTCAGAGCCACCCTAGTTGTGGTGATGGCGTGCCTTTTGAAGAATGAGCCTGCGAGTTAGTGTTACGTCGCGAGGTTAACCCGTGTGGGGAAGCCGTAGCGAAAGCGAGTCTGAATAGGGCGATGCAGTGGCGTGATCTAGACCCGAAGCGAAGTGATCTACCCATGGCCAGGTTGAAGCGCGTGTAAGAGCGCGTGGAGGACCGAACCCACTTCAGTTGAAAATGGAGGGGATGAGCTGTGGGTAGGGGTGAAAGGCCAATCAAACTTCGTGATAGCTGGTTCTCCCCGAAATGCATTTAGGTGCAGCGTTGCGTGTTTCTTACCGGAGGTAGAGCTACTGGATGGCTAATGGGCCCTACAAGGTTACTGACGTCAGCCAAACTCCGAATGCCGGTAAGTGAGAGCGTAGCAGTGAGACTGTGGGGGATAAGCTTCATAGTCGAGAGGGAAACAGCCCAGACCACCAACTAAGGCCCCTAAGCGTGTGCTAAGTGGGAAAGGATGTGGGATTGCTTAGACAACCAGGAGGTTGGCTTAGAAGCAGCCATCCTTAAAAGAGTGCGTAATAGCTCACTGGTCAAGTGATTCCGCGCCGACAATGTAGCGGGGCTCAAGTACACCGCCGAAGTTGTGGATTTCAAACATTACCCAAGCTAAGGATTCGTTCCTGGTTCAGGGGTTTGGAGTGGTAGGGGAGCGTCGTGTGGGCATTGAAGCCGCAGTGTGAACTAGCGGTGGAGCCCACACGAGTGAGAATGCAGGCATGAGTAGCGAAAGACGGGTGAGAAACCCGTCCGCCGAATGATCAAGGGTTCCAGGGTCAAGCTAATCTGCCCTGGGTAAGTCGGGACCTAAGGCGAGGCCGACAGGCGTAGTCGATGGACAACGGGTTGATATTCCCGTACCGGTGAAGAACCGCCCATATTGAACTGATGATACTAACCACCCAAACCGCCAGTGCGTGTCCTTCGGGGCCAGGCTGTGTGGGGAGCGTGGGACCTGAGTCAGGGAGGTAAACGTATTAACAGGTGTGACGCAGGAAGGTAGCCGAGCCGGGCGATGGTAGACCCGGTCTAAGGACGTAGGAAACGCGATAGGCAAATCCGTCGCGTTGTCTTCAATGACGATTCTGAGATCTGATGGGACCCCCGTATGGGGGAATTCGGTGATCCTATGCTGCCTAGAAAAGCATCGACGTGAGGTTCCAACTGCCCGTACCCCAAACCGACACAGGTGATCAGGTAGAGAATACTAAGGCGATCGAGAGAATTATGGTTAAGGAACTCGGCAAAATGCCCCCGTAACTTCGGGAGAAGGGGGGCCTGCCCCGTGAAGGAACCTAGCGTTCCGTGAGCGGGTGTGGGCCGCAGAGACCAGGGGGAAGCGACTGTTTACTAAAAACACAGGTCCGTGCGAAGTCGCAAGACGATGTATACGGACTGACTCCTGCCCGGTGCTGGAAGGTTAAGAGGACCGGTTAGCTACTTCGGTAGCGAAGCTGAGAATTTAAGCCCCAGTAAACGGCGGTGGTAACTATAACCATCCTAAGGTAGCGAAATTCCTTGTCGGGTAAGTTCCGACCTGCACGAATGGAGTAACGACTTCCCCGCTGTCTCAACCATAAACTCGGCGAAATTGCAGTACGAGTAAAGATGCTCGTTACGCGCAGCAGGACGGAAAGACCCCGAGACCTTTACTATAGTTTGGTATTGGTGTTCGGAGTGGCTTGTGTAGGATAGGTGGGAGACTGTGAAACCGCAACGCTAGTTGTGGTGGAGTCATCGTTGAAATACCACTCTGGTCACTTTGGACATCTAACTTCGGCCCGTAATCCGGGTCAGGGACAGTGCCTGATGGGTAGTTTAACTGGGGCGGTTGCCTCCTAAAAAGTAACGGAGGCGCCCAAAGGTTCCCTCAGCCTGGTTGGCAATCAGGTTTCGAGTGTAAGTGCACAAGGGAGCTTGACTGTGAGAGGGACACCTCGAGCAGGGACGAAAGTCGGGACTAGTGATCCGGCGGCACATTGTGGAATGGCCGTCGCTCAACGGATAAAAGGTACCTCGGGGATAACAGGCTGATCTTGCCCAAGAGTCCATATCGACGGCATGGTTTGGCACCTCGATGTCGGCTCGTCGCATCCTGGGGCTGGAGTAGGTCCCAAGGGTTGGGCTGTTCGCCCATTAAAGCGGTACGCGAGCTGGGTTTAGAACGTCGTGAGACAGTTCGGTCCCTATCCGCTGCGCGCGCAGGAAATTTGAGAAGGGCTGTCCTTAGTACGAGAGGACCGGGACGGACGAACCTCTGGTGTGTCAGTTGTACTGCCAAGTGCATCGCTGATTAGCTACGTTCGGATGGGATAACCGCTGAAAGCATCTAAGCGGGAAGCTCGCTTCAAGATGAGATTTCCATACACGCAAGTGTGAGAGGCCCCCAGCTAGACCACTGGGTTGATAGGCCGGACGTGGAAGCGAGGACTAAAGACTCGTGAAGCTGACCGGTACTAATAAGCCGATAACTTACACTACACACAAGTATCACCACCACGGAGTGCGAATAAACCTTCAAAAGCTATTCACACCCCAGGTACCGATACAACACACTGCTCACGTTCACTATGTGGTTCCCAACCAACAAACCCACCCCCGAACCAAACGGGGACCGGTTATCTACGGTTGACACGGGAAACCAAACACCACCACCTTTTACCCCACCCCCACCAGGGCGGTCAATAAAAGGAGGAAAATGGTGTATAATATAATATTGTTGTTCCAACAAGAACACCCAACAAGCCACCCACCCGGATACCAGCAATGGAACCGGGATTGGGGAACGAGTTACGGTGGTCATAGCGTGGGGGAAACGCCCGGTCCCATTCCGAACCCGGAAGCTAAGACCCACAGCGCCGATGGTACTGCATTCGTGAGGATGTGGGAGAGTAGGACACCGCCGGACAACACCAAAAAGGGTAGAGGCCCCGCACACACACCGTGCGGGGCCTCCCCACCTTTAACAACCAAAACACACACCACCCAGGCCCCCGCGAGGGGCCACCACTGTTTAAGGAACAGCACAACCACCACCAGGCCCCTTACGGGGCCACCACTATTTAAGTACCTTCGTTAGCGGAACGCCGGCTCCCCGGTAATGTGCTGGCCAATGATTAACGTATGGATTTCATCGGTGCCTTCGTAAGTTCGTACGGACTCAAGGTTGTTTGCGTGACGCATAGGTGAGTGGTCCAAAGTGATGCCGTTGCCGCCAAGAATGGCTCGAGCGTCCCGGCAGACTTTGATGGCCTCCCTGCAGTTGTTGAGCTTCCCCATCGAGATCTGGTGCGGTTGAAGCTTCCCAGCCTCCTTGAGCCGCCCGATCTGCAAGGCGAGGAGCATTCCCTTGTTGATTTCCAGGGCCATGTTGACTAGTTTCTCCTGGGTCAGCTGATAGCCGGCAAGCGGCCTGCCAAATTGCAGGCGCTCCTGCGAATAGCTCAGTGCTTCAAGGTACGAGTCTCGGGCTGCGCCCATGGCCCCCCAGATAATCCCGTAGCGCGCCTCATTGAGGCACTCGAAAGGGCCGCTCAGTCCTTTGGCTCCTGGGAGCAGCGCTGTGGCCGGCAATCGGACGTCGTCGAGCTCTATGTCGCATTGGATCGATGCCCGCATGGACAACTTGGGTTCGATTGCCGTTGCCCGGAAGCCGGTGGTGTTCGTCGGCACTACAAAGCCACGGATACCTTCACCGGTCCCGGCCCAGATGATGGCAACGTCGGCAATGCTCGCCAACCCTATCCATCGCTTGGACCCGTTGAGGATCCAGTCGGCATCGGGGCCTGGGCCGGCGCGGTGTGCGAAGGTCGCCATGGAAGATGGGTCTGACCCTGCGGTAGGCTCGGTCAGCCCAAAGCAACCGATGACCTGGCCCGACGCCATTCGTGGCAGCCACTGCTGCTTTTGAACTTCTGACCCGTGCTTGTGGATGGCCGTCATAGCCAAGGATCCTTGAACGCTCACAAAAGTACGGATGCCGGAGTCGCCGGCCTCGAGCTCCAAGGCGGCCAGCCCGTAGTCGACGGCCGTGCGACCGGGACACCCGTAGCCTCCCAGGTGCATGCCCAGCAATCCAAGTCCGCCGAGTTCCCTGACGATTTCCGTGGGAAAGACTCCCCGCTCATACCAGGCGGCAATGTTCGGTTTGATCCTGTCCTCAACAAATGTGCGGACTCCCTGGCGCAATGAAACCTCCGATGGGGTCAACAGGCCGTCGATATCAAGCAAATCTGCGGAATCGCTCATGACAAATCTCCATTGAATTGTGTGGCTCAGGTCCCTTGAATGCTAGCGGATGCCTGCAGGAACTCTCGCTGTGCAGAATAAAAGTCGTTGTTAACTCTCCTGCGCCATAACAATGCAAGTCCTTTTAACTTCATCGTGTTTCTTCTGTACGACAACGAACCGCAGCGCTACATTTGCTCGGCACGGTAGGCAGCCGGAGGTCTTCATGGTCGCGGCCATTCCACCAGCCAAGGGCATCGGACGTATAGGCCGGCTCGCGGGAACTGGCTCGAAAGCAATGTAGCCGCGCCTCAGTGCCAAATAGGTGAAGTCACCAGGCCAGGGCGTGGTCTTCTCACGCCCTCCGTACGGTGTCGGAACCGCGTATTAAACCTGCCATCCATGACCGCCGCACAGACAGCGACGCCATTCGGCGCCGTCCGTTTGCAGACTGGCACATTCAAGGTGAGGCGTGGGAGCTTCATTCAGGGCAGGGCAGGGCAGGGCAGGGCAGGGCAGGGCAGGGCAGGGCAGGGCAGGGCAGGGCAGGGCAGGGCAGGGCAGGGCAGGGCAGGGCAGGGCAGGGCAGGGCAGGGCAGGGCAGGGCAGGGCAGGGCAGGGCAGGGCAGGGCAGGGCAGGGCAGGGCAAAATCCTCCCCGCCACTCAGGCTGTTGTCAGAATGGCCGCGTACATTTGGTTTTAGGTTCACCCGAGGGCATTTGGTTTTCAAGTGCCCAGCGTCACACCTTTTCAATTGGTAATGGCGTGGAAAGGTGTGTATTGTTTTTCGAGTTGCCCCGGTGTTCGGGGGGACGGAATTCCTGTTTATGAAGGCCGGTTTTGCCGGTTCTTTTGGCGTGTTGTGGGTGGTTGGTTCACTGTTTGGTGGATTTGCTTTCCGGGATATGTTCGGGTAAGCTTGAAAAGTTGCCTCGGCACTGATCGTCGTGAACAAACTGGTTTTGTTTGGGTGTGTTGGCTGGGTGTGGTTGTTGTTTGAGAACTCAATAGTGTGCCAAGTTTTATTGATACCAATTTATTGTATTGAATTGGTTATTTGGTTGGTTGTTGCCGCCCCTGTGGTGATGACTGGCCGTTTAGCTGGTTTCGAATTTAGTGCATGACTTCATCATCTTTTTCCGGTGTGTTGTTGTGTGTCTGTTTAGTTATTAACGGAGAGTTTGATCCTGGCTCAGGATGAACGCTGGCGGCGTGCTTAACACATGCAAGTCGAACGATGAACCGACGCTTGCGTCGGGGATTAGTGGCGAACGGGTGAGTAACACGTGAGTAACCTGCCCTTAACTCTGGGATAAGCCTGGGAAACTGGGTCTAATACTGGATATTGACTTTTCACCGCATGGTGGTTGGTTGAAAGATTTATTGGTTTTGGATGGACTCGCGGCCTATCAGCTTGTTGGTGAGGTAATGGCTCACCAAGGCGACGACGGGTAGCCGGCCTGAGAGGGTGACCGGCCACACTGGGACTGAGACACGGCCCAGACTCCTACGGGAGGCAGCAGTGGGGAATATTGCACAATGGGCGAAAGCCTGATGCAGCGACGCCGCGTGAGGGATGACGGCCTTCGGGTTGTAAACCTCTTTCAGTAGGGAACAAGGCCAGTGTTTAGTTGGTTGAGGGTACCTGCAGAAGAAGCGCCGGCTAACTACGTGCCAGCAGCCGCGGTAATACGTAGGGCGCAAGCGTTATCCGGAATTATTGGGCGTAAAGAGCTCGTAGGCGGTTTGTCGCGTCTGCCGTGAAAGTCCGGGGCTCAACTCCGGATCTGCGGTGGGTACGGGCAGACTAGAGTGATGTAGGGGAGACTGGAATTCCTGGTGTAGCGGTGAAATGCGCAGATATCAGGAGGAACACCGATGGCGAAGGCAGGTCTCTGGGCATTAACTGACGCTGAGGAGCGAAAGCATGGGGAGCGAACAGGATTAGATACCCTGGTAGTCCATGCCGTAAACGTTGGGCACTAGGTGTGGGGGACATTCCACGTTTTCCGCGCCGTAGCTAACGCATTAAGTGCCCCGCCTGGGGAGTACGGCCGCAAGGCTAAAACTCAAAGGAATTGACGGGGGCCCGCACAAGCGGCGGAGCATGCGGATTAATTCGATGCAACGCGAAGAACCTTACCAAGGCTTGACATAAACCGGAAACACCTAGAAATAGGTGCCCCACTTGTGGTCGGTTTACAGGTGGTGCATGGTTGTCGTCAGCTCGTGTCGTGAGATGTTGGGTTAAGTCCCGCAACGAGCGCAACCCTCGTTCCATGTTGCCAGCACGTAGTGGTGGGGACTCATGGGAGACTGCCGGGGTCAACTCGGAGGAAGGTGAGGACGACGTCAAATCATCATGCCCCTTATGTCTTGGGCTTCACGCATGCTACAATGGCCGGTACAATGGGTTGCGATACTGTGAGGTGGAGCTAATCCCAAAAAGCCGGTCTCAGTTCGGATTGGGGTCTGCAACTCGACCCCATGAAGTCGGAGTCGCTAGTAATCGCAGATCAGCAACGCTGCGGTGAATACGTTCCCGGGCCTTGTACACACCGCCCGTCAAGTCACGAAAGTTGGTAACACCCGAAGCCCATGGCCCAACCCGCAAGGGAGGGAGTGGTCGAAGGTGGGACTGGCGATTGGGACTAAGTCGTAACAAGGTAGCCGTACCGGAAGGTGCGGCTGGATCACCTCCTTTCTAAGGAGCACCAAACACCACGACGGAGACCGCATGGTTTCGTGTTGGTGGTGTGAGGAGTAAAGACCTGCTGCGAGAACGTTTGTTTCTCGGTGGGTTGCTCAAGGGTGGAATATCAATAAAACAGCCGATGATCGGCATCTGGCAGCCTGGTTCCAGTACAACACTTCCTTGTGGGGTGTGCGGAAAGAACCGTGATGGGTTGAAAGATGTGTGGTTGTTAAGCGTTTGGCACACTGTTGGGTCCTGAAACAACAACGAAAGTTGTTTGTTTCTGGTTTCCCACACACAACCGACCGTCACGGGAAGGACAGGCACTTTGGTGCGGGTTCGACGTGGTTGGGGAGTGTGTGTTGGGGTTGTTGTTTGAGAACTACATAGTGAACGCGAGCATCTTATAGAAGGAAGCAATTTCTTTGAGATATATGAACCTGGATCTGATGCTGTTGACACCCTTTTGGGGTGTTGGTGGTGTTGATTTTCATGGTTCTCTCGATATAAGTTTTAGTGTGTTTTTGACTATTTTGTGTAGTCAAGTTTTTAAGGGCACACGGTGGATGCCTTGGCATTAGGAGCCGAAGAAGGACGTAGGAATCTGCGATAAGCCTCGGGGAGTTGATAACCGAACTTTGATCCGAGGGTGTCCGAATGGGGGAACCCCGTTACCCGTCGCAAGGCGAGGTGATGACCCACACCTGAATATATAGGGTGTGTGGAGGGAACGTGGGGAAGTGAAACATCTCAGTACCCACAGGAAGAGAAAACAATAGTGATTCCGTTAGTAGTGGCGAGCGAACGCGGAACAGGCTAAACCGTGCCATGTGTGATAGCCGGCGGGCGTTGCATGGTCGGGGTTGTGGGACTTACCGTTACGAATCTGCCGGTTCGTTGAGGGGAATGGTGCATGTATAGGTGAAGGGCTTTGAATGGCCTGCCGTAGAGGGTGAGAGTCCCGTAACCGAAATGCAGTGCACTCCCTGGTGAGTATCCCAAGTAGCACGGGGCCCGAGAAATCCCGTGTGAATCTGTCAGGACCACCTGATAAGCCTAAATACTACCTAATGACCGATAGCGGACAAGTACCGTGAGGGAAAGGTGAAAAGTACCCCGGGAGGGGAGTGAAATAGTACCTGAAACCGTGTGCTTACAATCCGTCAGAGCCACCCTAGTTGTGGTGATGGCGTGCCTTTTGAAGAATGAGCCTGCGAGTTAGTGTTACGTCGCGAGGTTAACCCGTGTGGGGAAGCCGTAGCGAAAGCGAGTCTGAATAGGGCGATGCAGTGGCGTGATCTAGACCCGAAGCGAAGTGATCTACCCATGGCCAGGTTGAAGCGCGTGTAAGAGCGCGTGGAGGACCGAACCCACTTCAGTTGAAAATGGAGGGGATGAGCTGTGGGTAGGGGTGAAAGGCCAATCAAACTTCGTGATAGCTGGTTCTCCCCGAAATGCATTTAGGTGCAGCGTTGCGTGTTTCTTACCGGAGGTAGAGCTACTGGATGGCTAATGGGCCCTACAAGGTTACTGACGTCAGCCAAACTCCGAATGCCGGTAAGTGAGAGCGTAGCAGTGAGACTGTGGGGGATAAGCTTCATAGTCGAGAGGGAAACAGCCCAGACCACCAACTAAGGCCCCTAAGCGTGTGCTAAGTGGGAAAGGATGTGGGATTGCTTAGACAACCAGGAGGTTGGCTTAGAAGCAGCCATCCTTAAAAGAGTGCGTAATAGCTCACTGGTCAAGTGATTCCGCGCCGACAATGTAGCGGGGCTCAAGTACACCGCCGAAGTTGTGGATTTCAAACATTACCCAAGCTAAGGATTCGTTCCTGGTTCAGGGGTTTGGAGTGGTAGGGGAGCGTCGTGTGGGCATTGAAGCCGCAGTGTGAACTAGCGGTGGAGCCCACACGAGTGAGAATGCAGGCATGAGTAGCGAAAGACGGGTGAGAAACCCGTCCGCCGAATGATCAAGGGTTCCAGGGTCAAGCTAATCTGCCCTGGGTAAGTCGGGACCTAAGGCGAGGCCGACAGGCGTAGTCGATGGACAACGGGTTGATATTCCCGTACCGGTGAAGAACCGCCCATATTGAACTGATGATACTAACCACCCAAACCGCCAGTGCGTGTCCTTCGGGGCCAGGCTGTGTGGGGAGCGTGGGACCTGAGTCAGGGAGGTAAACGTATTAACAGGTGTGACGCAGGAAGGTAGCCGAGCCGGGCGATGGTAGACCCGGTCTAAGGACGTAGGAAACGCGATAGGCAAATCCGTCGCGTTGTCTTCAATGACGATTCTGAGATCTGATGGGACCCCCGTATGGGGGAATTCGGTGATCCTATGCTGCCTAGAAAAGCATCGACGTGAGGTTCCAACTGCCCGTACCCCAAACCGACACAGGTGATCAGGTAGAGAATACTAAGGCGATCGAGAGAATTATGGTTAAGGAACTCGGCAAAATGCCCCCGTAACTTCGGGAGAAGGGGGGCCTGCCCCGTGAAGGAACCTAGCGTTCCGTGAGCGGGTGTGGGCCGCAGAGACCAGGGGGAAGCGACTGTTTACTAAAAACACAGGTCCGTGCGAAGTCGCAAGACGATGTATACGGACTGACTCCTGCCCGGTGCTGGAAGGTTAAGAGGACCGGTTAGCTACTTCGGTAGCGAAGCTGAGAATTTAAGCCCCAGTAAACGGCGGTGGTAACTATAACCATCCTAAGGTAGCGAAATTCCTTGTCGGGTAAGTTCCGACCTGCACGAATGGAGTAACGACTTCCCCGCTGTCTCAACCATAAACTCGGCGAAATTGCAGTACGAGTAAAGATGCTCGTTACGCGCAGCAGGACGGAAAGACCCCGAGACCTTTACTATAGTTTGGTATTGGTGTTCGGAGTGGCTTGTGTAGGATAGGTGGGAGACTGTGAAACCGCAACGCTAGTTGTGGTGGAGTCATCGTTGAAATACCACTCTGGTCACTTTGGACATCTAACTTCGGCCCGTAATCCGGGTCAGGGACAGTGCCTGATGGGTAGTTTAACTGGGGCGGTTGCCTCCTAAAAAGTAACGGAGGCGCCCAAAGGTTCCCTCAGCCTGGTTGGCAATCAGGTTTCGAGTGTAAGTGCACAAGGGAGCTTGACTGTGAGAGGGACACCTCGAGCAGGGACGAAAGTCGGGACTAGTGATCCGGCGGCACATTGTGGAATGGCCGTCGCTCAACGGATAAAAGGTACCTCGGGGATAACAGGCTGATCTTGCCCAAGAGTCCATATCGACGGCATGGTTTGGCACCTCGATGTCGGCTCGTCGCATCCTGGGGCTGGAGTAGGTCCCAAGGGTTGGGCTGTTCGCCCATTAAAGCGGTACGCGAGCTGGGTTTAGAACGTCGTGAGACAGTTCGGTCCCTATCCGCTGCGCGCGCAGGAAATTTGAGAAGGGCTGTCCTTAGTACGAGAGGACCGGGACGGACGAACCTCTGGTGTGTCAGTTGTACTGCCAAGTGCATCGCTGATTAGCTACGTTCGGATGGGATAACCGCTGAAAGCATCTAAGCGGGAAGCTCGCTTCAAGATGAGATTTCCATACACGCAAGTGTGAGAGGCCCCCAGCTAGACCACTGGGTTGATAGGCCGGACGTGGAAGCGAGGACTAAAGACTCGTGAAGCTGACCGGTACTAATAAGCCGATAACTTACACTACACACAAGTATCACCACCACGGAGTGCGAATAAACCTTCAAAAGCTATTCACACCCCAGGTACCGATACAACACACTGCTCACGTTCACTATGTGGTTCCCAACCAACAAACCCACCCCCGAACCAAACGGGGACCGGTTATCTACGGTTGACACGGGAAACCAAACACCACCACCTTTTACCCCACCCCCACCAGGGCGGTCAATAAAAGGAGGAAAATGGTGTATAATATAATATTGTTGTTCCAACAAGAACACCCAACAAGCCACCCACCCGGATACCAGCAATGGAACCGGGATTGGGGAACGAGTTACGGTGGTCATAGCGTGGGGGAAACGCCCGGTCCCATTCCGAACCCGGAAGCTAAGACCCACAGCGCCGATGGTACTGCATTCGTGAGGATGTGGGAGAGTAGGACACCGCCGGACAACACCAAAAAGGGTAGAGGCCCCGCACACACACCGTGCGGGGCCTCCCCACCTTTAACAACCAAAACACCAGGCCCCCACAACAAACACACCACACCACCAAAACCCAGGCCCCCACACGGGGCCATCTTTGCTTAACAGCACAACCATTTTCTCGACGACCGGTAGATTGGCAAGGACGCCATCGGGGCGGAGCGGAGGGGGAAAACATGCTGGCCAGACAGCCACATCACGACGGTTCGGTGCTCTACGTGGAGGACAAGCTACCGGTCTTGGGGGAGCGGCTGCGATTGCGGCTGCGCGTGCCCCACGCCTGGGGAACGCCATCGCGTATTTGGGTGCGCAGCGTTCAGGATGCCGAGCCGCGCTATGACGAGGCCAAGCATCTGGGTGACACCGCCACGGACGGTTGGGCCTGGTGGGAGGCCTCAATGCTGGTGGTCAACCCGGTGGCCCTCTACCGCTTCGTCATTGAGGTCCCTACTGCGGGCCAGGGGAACGTGTACTGGACGCTGAACAACTCCGGCCTGTTTGACCGGGACACCTCGGATTACCAGGACTTCCGGGTCACCACAGCCGCACGGCCGCCCCAGTGGTCAACGGATGCCGTCATGTACCAAGTGTTTCCGGACAGATTTGCCCGCTCCGAGGCCGCCGCAGCGCTGCCGGCTCCGGACTGGGCCGTGCCGTGCTCGTGGCAGACGCCGGTGCAAGGCACTGGTCCCGAGGCCGGAACCCAGTTCTACGGCGGAGACTTGTGGGGCGTGCGGGACAAACTGGACCACCTGACGGAGCTCGGGGTGGACATTCTCTACCTGACTCCGTTCTTTCCCGGCCGGTCCAACCACCGCTACGACGCATCAACGTTCAAACACGTTGATCCTCTGCTGGGCGGGGACCAGGCCCTGGTTGCGTTGGTGGAGGCAGCGCACGCCAGGGGCATGAAGGTTATGGGAGACCTGACGGCCAACCACACCGGAGACGCCCATGAGTGGTTCCAACGTGCCCTGGCAGATCCCGCAAGCCCCGAGGCCGATTTCTACTACTTCAACGCCGACCACAGCGACTACGAATCCTGGTGGGGCGTGAAGTCCCTGCCGAAACTCAACTGGGCGTCGCCCGGTCTGCGGGAGGCCTTCGTTACAGGTGAAGACTCCGTGGTGGCCCACTGGCTCAAGCCGCCGTTCAACCTCGACGGGTGGCGGATCGACGTCGGAAACATGACCGGCCGGCTCGGTGCGCAAGATATCAATAGGGAAGTGGCTGCCCTCATTCAACACCGGGTCCTGGGCATCAACCCCGACGCGCTGTTGCTGGGCGAGGAAACTTCCGACGCCGGCGCCGACGTCGACGGTTTTGGCTGGCAGGGGGCCATGACGTACTCCAACTTCACCCGCCCCATGTGGCAATGGTTGGCCAGGCCCGGTGTACGCGTGGACTTCTTCGGCACGCCCCTTGACGGCCCCAACAGGGTGGGCGCGGAGACGGTCCTTGCCACGCACCGGGACCTTTCCGGCGCCTTTAGCTGGCCCGTCAGGAACGCCACAATGAACGCCTTGAACACCCACGACACCGCCCGGGCCGCAACCGTGATGGTCGACGGCGGTGTCGTGGTGGCGGCCGCGTTGTCCATGCTGTTGCCGGGCATCCCCGTGGTTTTTGCGGGTGACGAGTTTGGCCTGCAGGGCGATCGCGGTGAATCCTCACGCACCCCCATGCCGTGGGGCGAGCCGGACCGGATTGGCGCCGATTTCACAGGCGCCTACGCGGCGCTGACCGCGCTGCGCCATTCGAGTCCCGCTATCGCCCACGGCAGCGTTCGCTGGCTGCTCGCCGACGGCGACGTGCTGGCTTTTGCGCGCGAGTCCGAGCAGGAGTCGCTGCTGGTGATCGCCGTGCGGGCAGATGTCCCCAAGCTTGGGCTCGCGGCCTTGGACCTCGGTGCGGCAGGTGCAGCGGCCCTGGACGAGCCTCCACTGTTCCGGACCGGCAACATCACCACGGGAGAAACCATCGGTCTGGCCGGTCCGGGGATCTACGTTTGGCGACTGCCCGGCGTCCGGCCGCCGGCGTCGTAAGTTCTAGACTGGAAGGGGCCCGCAGTGGGCCGGAATGGAAGGGTTTACACGCACATGGTGGCATTTGAGGTTCGGTTGAACGAGGAATTTGAACGCGGATTGCGCAGCAGCCTGCGGGAGAACCAAATAAGCGTCAGCCCGGCCGACCTCAGGACCTTCGCCGTCGACCAGGGCCCCGTCACCGACTACCAGGAGCCCGCAGCGGTGGTGTGGGCGGAGTCGGTGGCAGATGTCCAGGCCGTGGTGCGCCTCGCTGCTGCCCATTCCGTGCCCGTGGTGGCCCGTGGGGCCGGGACGGGTGTCTCCGGCGGCGCCCATGCCACGGCCGGTTGTGTGGTGCTGGACCTGGAGCGGATGAACAAGATCCTTGAGCTGAACCCGGAGGATGAAATCGCCAGGGTGGAGCCCGGCGTCGTGAATGCGGACTTGAATTCGGCCGCCGCCGTGCATGGGTTGATGTACGCGCCGGATCCAGCCAGCTACAAGATCTCCACGATTGGCGGGAACGTGGCCACGAACGCCGGCGGCCTGCGGTGCGCAAAGTACGGGGTGACCCGGGACGCCGTGCTGGCCCTGGACGTGGTGCTGGCCGACGGCGAACTCATCCACACCGGGCACCGCACCTTCAAGGGAGTGGCCGGGTACGACCTTACAAGCCTTTTTGTGGGCTCCGAGGGGACGCTGGGCATCGTGGTCGGCGCGACGGTTCGGCTGAAGTACCTGCCCGTCGATGTGCGGACCCTGGCCGTGTTCTTCCCCGACGTGGCCTCGGCGGCTGCTGGCGTGCTGGTCCTGGGTGCCAAGCGCGTGCAGCCATGCATTCTGGAGATGCTCGACGGCGCCAGCCTCGTTGAGTTGGACTCCCACCACGGCACCGATCTCTCCCAGCGTGGCAATGCACTCCTGTTGGCCCAGTTCGATGGCCTGGCCGCGGCCATGGAGGCCGACATCGCCGCCGAGGCGCTGGCGGCTTTGGGCGGGAGTGTGAACCGTGAGGACCCGGCGGAAGCCGAACGGCTCGTGGAGTTGCGGCGGAACAATCGCGGCCTGGACGTGGACTCGGACATCACGGTGGGTGAGGACGTTGCCGTGCCTCGCTCCCAGCTGGTCCACTACATCGCCGCGCTGGAGGAAATGGCGGCTCGGCACGGCGTCGGTGTGCGGATCATCGCCCACGCCGGCGACGGCAACCTGCACCCGACGTTCTGGGTTCCCGAGTCCGAGGCGGCCGCCGTGGCAGCTCTCAATGCGGCCCTGGACGAATCCATCGACAAGGCGCTGGAACTGGGCGGCACCATCACCGGAGAACACGGGATCGGCCAGTACAAGCTCAAATGGCTGCCCCTGGAACAAGCAGAATCGGTACTTCAACTCCAGCGGCGCATCAAGGACTTGTTTGATCCCCAGGGCATCCTGAATCCCGGCAAGGCGATCACCTCCCGCCCCTAGACGCCGTATCACTTTTGGTGCACTTTTCCCCGACGCCGTATCACCAATGGCTGGCTTTTGCCGAACGCGGTATCACCTTTGGCGCTGTGCGTTCTTGAGGTGATACCGCGTTGCCTCAAAGCTCACCACTAGTGATACCGCGTTGCGGGAAAGGCGGCCAAAGGTGATACGGCGTCGGGGGAGGTTACTCGTCGCCGAAGGCGGAGTCCGGCAGTACGCCGCTCTCGAGCATCTTGATGGTGGCCGTGTCCGTGCTGAGCATGATGGCGTCCTCGTCACGGCGGAAGCGCAGGATGTTGTCCACATAGGATTGGACCGCCTCGGCCAGCGGCACGTTGCGTTCCTCCTCCTGTGACATGTACCAGCGGTGTTCCAGGACCTCGTGCACCACCTCGGCCGGTTCGAGCTTGCTGCTCAGCTCGCGGGGGATGGAGCGCACGATGGGCTCGAAGATGGTGCTGACCCAGTTGTGGGCGCTGATTTCTTCGTCCGCGCCCGGGCTGGAATCGGCGCGGAAGGAGTCCATGTCGTTCAGCAGCCGGCGGGCCTGGTTTTCCTGGGCGTCAATGCCCGTCAGGCGCAGCAGGCGGCGCTGGTGGTGGCCGGCGTCGACCACCTTGGGCTGGAGCTGGATGGTGGAGCCGTCGGGCGTGGTCTTGATGGCGTATTCCTCCACGTCGAAGCCCAGCTTGTTCAGGCGGCGGATGCGGGCGCCCACGCGCCAGCGGTCCTCCAGCTCGAAGGACTCCTTCTCGGTCAGCTCGGCCCAGAGGCGGCGGTAGCTTTCCATGATGAGTTCGCTGGTGGCCACGGGATCCACCTTTTCCTCGATGAGCCCGCCTTCGAGCAGGTCCATGAGTTCGCCTGCAATGTTGACCCGGGCGATTTCCAGATCGTACTCGCGCTGCCCGGTGGACAGATCCGGGTACAGCTCGCCGGTTTCCGCGTCCACCAGGTAGGCGGCGAAGGCGCCGGCGTCGCGGCGGAACAAGGTGTTGGAGAGGGAGACGTCGCCCCAGTAGAAGCCCACCAGGTGCAGGCGGACCAGCAGGAGGGCCTGGGCGTCAATGAGGCGGGTGAGCGTGTCACGGCGCAGCTTCTGCGAGAACAGGGCCCGGTAGGGGAGCGAGAACTTCAAATGCCGGGTGACCAACACGGGGTCCAGGGGTGCGCCCGTGGGGTGGTGCGGCCCGTGATGACGGCGACGGGTTCAACGCAGGGCACGTCCAGCCGGGCGAGCTTGCGCAGCATGTGGTACTCGTGGCGGGCAACGTGCTCAGAGGTTTCCTTGATGGCGATCACGGAGCCGTCCAGGTGGGCGAACCGCACCACGTGGCGGGAAATGCCGCGGGGGAGGGCGGCCAGGTTGGCGGCTGGCCACTCCTCGAGCTTGATGTGCCAGGGGAGGTCCAGCAGGCCTGGATCAGCCGTGGCTGCCGTGATGTTCAGCGAGCCCATGACGGGGGCCGGCGGCGCGGACTGGCGCGGCAGCTTCCCGATCTGTTCAAAGTCGGTGGGTTCGTGGTTCCATTGCGCGCCGGGCAGCTCAGTCATGGGCCAATTCTCTCTTAAAAGGTGAGTGCCGGCAGCCTGGGGTCCGGGTCTCGACAAGCTCGACCACCGGACCGGCAGGCTACCGGCACTCATTCAAACGGTTGTTAGTTGCTCAGAACGCTTTCGTTGCCCAAACGCAGGCCCGAGGTGGCGTCGAACAGGTGCACGTGGCCAACCTGGGGGCGGACGTGGATGGTGTCGCCCTTCAGCGGAGGGCGGCGACCGTCGACACGGACAACCATGTCGCGCTCGTTGCCGTCGATCGTGGTGTGGCCGTAAACGTAAGCGTCGGCACCCAGCTCTTCAACGACGTCGGCCTCAACAGCAAGGCCCTCACCGGCGCCAACGATTTCGAGGTCTTCCGGACGGACACCAACGGTGACGGTGTTGCCGGCAGCCGCGCCCAGGACGTCGCCCTTGACGGGGTAGACGGCTCCACCGAACTTCACGCCGCCGTCGGTGACGGGCAGTTCGAGCAGGTTCATGGCGGGGGAGCCGATGAAGCCGGCGACGAACACGTTCTGCGGGCGGTCGTACAGGTTGCGGGGGGTGTCGACCTGCTGCAGCAGACCATCCTTGAGGACGGCGACGCGGTCACCCATGGTCATGGCCTCGACCTGGTCGTGGGTCACGTAAACCGTGGTGACACCCAGGCGGCGGGTCAGGGACGCGATCTGCGTACGGGTCTGGACACGCAGCTTGGCATCGAGGTTGGAAAGCGGCTCATCCATGAGGAAGACCTGCGGGTTACGCACGATGGCACGGCCCATGGCAACACGCTGACGCTGACCACCGGAGAGTGCCTTCGGCTTGCGGTCGAGGTAGGCCTCGAGGTCCAGGAGGCGTGCGGCTTCCTTGACGCGGGTGGCGCGCTCTTCCTTGGATACACCGGCGATCTTCAGGGCGAAGCCCATGTTGTCGGCGACGGACATGTGCGGGTACAGCGCGTAGTTCTGGAAGACCATGGCGATGTCACGGTCCTTCGGCGGAACGTCGGTGACGTCGCGGTCGCCAATGAGGATGCGGCCGGAGTTGACGTCTTCCAGGCCGGCGAGCATGCGCAGGGAGGTTGACTTACCGCAACCGGAGGGGCCGACCAAAACGAGGAACTCGCCATCGGCGATATCAATGTTGAGCTTGTCAACAGCGGGCTTCGTGGTGCCCGGGTACAGACGCGTAGCGTTGTCGAAAGTTACTGTAGCCACAGTAGTAAATCCCTTCATCGGCAGGTACGTGCCGAACGATCCGTTGTGAATGGTTTTTTTATTCAGTTGTGCGGCCGTGCTTGTCCAGCAGGGCCGATATCAGGCCAGAGTCCACCTAGGGCGAAATCATCACTGATGTATGAAGTATGACACATCCGCGCAGTGCTTTGCGTCACTCGGGCGTTTTGGCACCTGTTCGGGCGGCCAGGAGCAGTTCCAGGACAGCCGGCAGGGCGTCGGGGGAGGGGATGCGGAACGCCGCGGACGTGGCGCCGTCGCCCACCTTGATGCCCACATCGCCGTTGCGCAGGGCCTTGAAGGCGTGTTCGTCGGTGACGTCGTCCCCAACAAAAACGACGGCAGTGGCACCGGTGGTGTCGCGGAGCATGGCGAGGCTTTCGCCCTTGTTGGCGTTGACCACCGAGATTTCCAGGACCATTTTGCCCTCGGTGATGAATACGGCGGGTTCCCCGGCCAGAGCCTCGAGCAGCTCGCGAACAGCTGACTCGCCGTGTTCGGCCGAGGCCTGCCGGTAATGCAGGACGACGCCGGCCGGCTTGTGTTCCGCCGTTGTCCCCGGGTGCCTGCCGGTCACGTCCGCAACACAGGCGCGTGCCCTTTCCAGCTGTTGCGCCTGCACCGCGGTCAGCTCCAACCCGGCGGAGTCCGGACCCAGCCACACCTCGGCACCGTGGCTGCCCACCAGCAGGGTTCCCGCAGGTGGTGTGGCGACCGCCCGCAGGCTGGCCAGGGCGCGCCCGGAGACGAGCGCCGTCGTCGTGCCAGGCAGGCGGGTGAGGGCGGCGAAGGCTGCGGCCGAGGCCGGCAGCGGGCGTGCGTCGTCGGCACGCGGCACCAGGGTGACATGGTGCCGTCAAAGTCCAGGGCAAGCAGCAGATGCTGGGAGCGGGCAACCGCGCGGATCGCGGCGGCCAGTTCCGGGGCCAGGCCGGTGTCAGCTGTCATCGCGCACGGCGTCGATCTGCAAGGTGGCCAGGAAGTCCTCGCTCCAACGCTGGACGTCGTGCGAGAGGATTTGCTTGCGCATGGCCCGCATGCGGCGGCTGGATTCGGTCTTGGGCAGGTTGATGGCGCGCACGATCGTGGCCTTGAGCCCGTCGATGTCGTGCGGGTTGACCAGCAGGGCCTGCTTGAGCTGGTCGGCGGCGCCGGTGAATTCGCTCAGCACCAGGGCGCCGGTGTTATCGCCCCGGGCGGCCACATACTCCTTGGCCACCAGGTTCATGCCGTCCCGCAGGGCCGTGACAAGCATGACGTCGGCCGCCAGGTACAGCGCCACCATCTCCTCCACAGGGTAGCTGTGGTGCAGGTAGCGGACGGCGGTGTTTTCGATGGTGTCGAACTGGCCGTTGATCCGGCCCACCGTGCCCTCCACCTCTTCGCGCAGGTGCCGGTAGCTTTCCACGCGCTCGCGGCTGGGGCTGGCCACCTGGATCAGGGATGCGTCCTCCACCTTGACGATGCCGTCGTGGAGGAGTTCGCCGTAGGCCTTGAGGCGGTGGGTGATGCCCTTGGTGTAGTCGAGCCGGTCGACGCCGAGCAGGATCGTCTTGGGGTTGCCCATGTCTTCGCGGATCTGCCTGGACCGGGCGATGATGTCGGGGCGGGCCGCCAGTTCCTGGATTTGGCCCACGTCGATGGAGATGGGGAACGGTTCGGCCCGGGAAATGTGGCTGGTGCGGCCGTCGTCGGCCCTGACATGGACCTGCTGTGCCTTGACGCTGGCGCCGAGGAAGCGGCGGGCTGAGCGCAGGAAGTTGGCCGTGTCGTTGGGGCGTTGGAAGCCGATGAGGTCCGCGCCGAGCAGTCCGTCGATGATGGGCTGGCGCCACGGCAGCTGGGCGAAGATCTCCGGCGGCGGGAACGGGATGTGGTTGAAGAAGCCGATGCGCAGATCAGGGCGGAGTTGGCGTAGGTAGCTCGGCACCAGTTGGAGCTGGTAGTCCTGCACCCAGACGGTGGCGTTCTTTGCGGCGGCGCCGGCGGCCGCCTCGGCGAAGCGCCGGTTCACCAGGCGGTAGGAGTCCCACCAGGTTCGGTGGAATTCCGGCGGCGCAATGACGTCGTGGTACAGCGGCCAGAGCGTGGAGTTGGAGAAGCCCTCGTAGTACAGCTCTACTTCGTCGCTGGAGAGCGGGACGGGAATGAGGTCCATGTTCTCGTGGTGGAACGGCTCCAAGGTTTCGTCGGGGGCGCCGTGCCAGCCCACCCAGCCGCCGTCGCGGGCGGCCATGACCGGGGCCAACGCCGTGACGAGACCTCCCGGCGCTCGCCGCCAGCCGGCGTCGTCCGTGCCGTTGGACACCCTGTCCACGGGCAGGCGGTTGGAGACGACCAGGAAGTCCGAGGCGCCGTGGACGGGCTCGGACTGACTTGTGCTGGCAGAGGTTTTCTTTGGCTGTTTCGACTCCGGCAAGGAGAACTCCGTTGGTTGGCGGGCTTTGAGCCAGCTTAGCGGGTGGGGAATTAAGCCGGACAAAAATGTCCTGCGTGAATTGCGGGCCGTGTTGGGTCAAGCTTTCTCCAAGGTTTTTCGCATAGGGTTGATGATTAGTTGCCGTCGCACGGTTCTTTCCGCCGTGCCCACCGACCTGAGGAACTATGAGCCCCACTAACGATCCCCGGCCGTCCAAGGCCGAACGCACCGCACAAGCGCGCGAAAAGGCCCGACTGATTCGCGAAGCACAGCTGAAGAAGGAAAAGCGCAACAGCTGGCTGATCCGTGGCGGGGTTCTGCTCGCAGCCGTGGCGATCGTGGTGATTATTGCGATTGTGGTCCTCCAGACCAACAAGAACAACGAGCCCGTTGCCAGCACCGGCCCCGTGGCGGCGAACATGAACTCCTATGGTGGCGTGACCGTCGGCAAGAAGGACGCCGTCATTCCGCCGACCACTACCGCGAAGACCGTGGACATCAACTCGGTTGGCGCGCTGCCCACGGCGAAGCCGGACAAGGCAACCGGCCTGGACGAGATTGGCATCAAGGCCACGGCCAAGGGCCAGCCGGTTCAGACGGTCATCTACCTGGACTTCATGTGCCCGGTGTGCAACAACTTTGAAAAGACGTACGGCGATGCCCTGAATTCGTTGCGCGAAGAAGGCAAGATCACCGTTGAGTACCGCCCGCTGGGCTTCCTCGACACGCTGTCCTCGGGCACCAACTACTCCTCACGCGCGGGTGCCGCGGCGGCTTGCGTTGCCGACCAGTCCCCGGGCAGCTACAAGAAGTTCCTGGACACCTTGTACGCCAACCAGCCCGCAGAGAACAGCAAGGGCCTGGACAACGCGACGCTGGTGAAATACGCCACCGAATCAGGTGCCGCGGACATCAGCAATTGCGTCAATAACAAGACGTACAGACCGGCCATGGCCTACACCACCGCCCTGGCCACCGCCCATGGAATCACGGGTACGCCCACCGTGTTCATGGACGGCAAGCAGTGGCAGACCGGCACCTTCGACGATTTCTACAAGGCAGCCCTCGCAGCCAAGTAGTTCTTGAAAACCGGCCCGCCCGTGCGTTCTCCACGCAGGGGAGGGCCGGTTTTTATTTTCGGCGCATAGGTACGGTAGCCTTGTCTAGCGCTTGATTGCGTTTGCCTCCTTAGCTCAGCTGGCCAGAGCACCGCTCTTGTAAAGCGGGGGTCGTCGGTTCGAATCCGACAGGGGGCCCAGAAAGCCCGGAATCTAGCGGTTCTCGGATGTGTGAATGGCCCCGAAAGGGGCCATTTTCGACTTAACTCATACTTAACTCATACTTTTGGGTCATCCTTTTCATCGTTTTCCGTCCCGTCCACCTCGGCTGCTTGGGCTTGTTCAGCCGCCGATGGAGCCTCGTCCTCCGTTGGTTGAGCTTGTCGAGATCCGTCTTTTGGTTTGAACGCATCCACCACCGACCTGGTGTCGAGGGCCTCGCGAAGCTCTTCAATGTAGTGCTCCTGGGTCATGGACACCTTAGAGTGGCCGGCTTGGTATGCAGCGGCCTCGGGCCCCAAGGCCCTGGCAATGAGGGTTGCGTTGGCTTTTCTGAAGGTTTTCAGTGTCACCCATTCGTATCCCAGCGAATCTGCGACCTTGCGCCACAGCTTGCCAACGTTGTTTGCGTCGCACACTGTCCCGGTTGACGAAGGAAAGATCAAGCTCAGCGGATTTGGCAATCCAAGTCTTTCTTGGCGTTGCCTGCGTTCCCGCAGCTGCTCCACCAGGAAGTCCGGAAGGGTGAGGTGGCGGATGCCGTGCTGAGACTTTGGATGGTCCTGGATCCGGACACCGCCGATGCTGGTTCGGATGACCGTGGCATTGATGAAGACCGTGGGTGGATCAGCGTCCAGGTCCACGTCGTTCCACGTGAGTGCGAAGAGTTCTCCCGGCCGTGCACCAGTGGCAACCAGGAAGTCGGCAATTTCATGCAATTCTTGGGTGCGTGGCCGGCCAAGGGCCGGCGTTGTTTCCCAGCCGATGAGTCTTTCCCGCAGATCTTGGTATTGCACAGCATCCAGGGCCTGTGGTTTCGCGGTCTTGTTCCGCGGAATTGAGACGCCGATGACCGGGTTGACCGTCACTGCATCGTGGCGGAGGGCAACCTTGAACATCCACGACATGACAGCACCGCAACTTCTGGCGGTTGAAGGACCCGCGTCTTCCACGAGCTTGCGGATGAAGTTGTCAATGACGCCTGAAGTGGCCTCACTAACGCGGACCTCCCCGATGGCTGGGGCGATGTACTTCTTGACGCAGTACGAGTATTTGTCCTTGGTGCGGTCTGCCTTGTCCGACGACTGCAGTTCTACGAGAAACACCTCGATGAGTTCGTTGATCCTACTTCTCGGATTCACCAACCCGTACCGCGGCGTCTTTCGATCGGCAAACTTTTGTAGCAGGTTCCGGCGTGCCGCTGCGGACGATCCTCCGCGAGCTTCGACGATCCGTACCTTGCCGTCCATGTCCCGATACTTGGAGCGTGCATTCCAGGTGCCGGCCGCGATCCGGCTTACCTTTATGCTGCCCCACGTACCGAGCGGCAGCGGTTCCCTGGCCATTTCTGGTTCCTGGTCCTGCGTCGTTATGGATCAGAACGGAGCACGAGCCAGGCCTCGAAGTCTGCCTTGCTGACGCGCAAGTGCTTGCCGATTCTGTAAGCATGCGGTCCAACGCCACGTGACCGCCACTGGTAGAACGTCTGCAGCGGGATCTGCAGCTCGTGGCAGATCTCAGTGGGCGTGAGCCACTCCAATACTGTTGCTTGCGTAGTTATGACTGGAAGATCCTGCTTGTCCATGATGGCCTCCATGTGTTTGGTACTTGTACCTACTCCATGGTGTTTCAGCCCAATTACTACGTGACCAAATGGCTCTCGGCCAATTTGGCCTGGTTGAGCACCTTCATTTACACGCTGGCGGTAGAATCTATCGTGGGGTCCAGTACTCAAGCCTGTGATTCTTCAGACGAGTTCCGGACCCCACTTGAGTTCGATCTGTAGTACCGCGTTGACTGAGGCTCATTGGACAGCGGCGATCCACGATCCATGGCAGCCGCGCTCCGTGGGTATGGAAGGGCAGTATCGGACGTTGCAGAGATCTGCCGTTGGTGGCGGATCAGTACCAGCTCTTGCGTAGACGGCGCCACCAAACGACGCATTGCGTTGCGCTGATGTGGGTGTCCTACAATCCTCGATCATTTCGGGCTGCTTCGAACCCCTCAGCATGGCAGGCGAGCCACCTTTCGAATTCAGCCCTTTCGATACGAAGCAGCTTGCCGAATCGGTACGCGGGTGGGGCGACGTGCCGGGCACGCCATTGGTAGAAGGTTTGCTTCGGTATGCGTAATTCGTCGCATACTTCTTGCGGCGACATCCAGCGGTTGACCCCACGGGGCATTTCCGCTTCGGGAGCGATCTTGGTTGTCATGGCGAGTTCTCCTTCCATTGAGCTGACTTGGCGAACCGAGGACAAGGTTGGCCGCAGCTTTGGTTGTTCATGGGAGAAAGCCTCACTTACAACGTTGCCATCAAGTTCTACCAGTCCGTTGCACCCATTTCATGCGCTGCCAAGGCCAGCGCGTCCTGCAACTGCCCAACATCCACCGTGAAGAGGCTGGACTGTTCCTCAGGCACAGAGACAGAACGGAGCACAAGCCGAAAACGTTGCAATTCCCACAACTGGTGGCGTACCAGGCTTGGCGGAAGGTCCAGAAGCTGGCAGATGCTTTGCACATCAAGTGGGCAACTGATTCTCAGTATTCGCAGCAGTTTGGTGTTTGTTGGATTGAACAGCAATACGGACATGATTGGATCCATCCCCGGCCACCTCCTCCGGCATGATTCTTGATTGAACATGTTCAATGCAGGCTGTGCAATGGAAATTTTACGCCTCATCAACACCGACGCGGAAGTGTTGGCGCCGTATCAAATCAGTAGTCTTCAATCGCTCCGCCTCCCCTGAATGGCGGATTGCTCCGAAGCTGCGCTCTCTAGGATCATTGCCGCCCAACGGCATGGAGCGGTTCCTTGCGAGCCGGTGTACCGACGCGAAATACTGGAGCTTGAGAGCACAGGTCAGACGGGCGTGCGGGCCCTTTCAAGCTAGGAGCAGGAATTGGCTGATGACACTGTCGATCCGGGCGACGAGCTGTCAGCCCAGTTCATTCTCGCTCGCCGGCTGAACCTCTTGTTGGACGTGGTGGTGGCCGAGCGGGGCTCTCCTATGACGTTCCTGGAGCTGCAACAGAAGTTGGCAGAGCGTGGAGTGGCATTGTCTCGGGGCCGGTGGCAGTACATGAAAGATGGAACTGACCGTCTGGTAACGGATCCGAAGCTGCTGACCGCGATCAGTGAAGTCTTTGGAGTCGACCCTGCCTATCTCCTCGGTGATGAGGATTCAGGACTCCCCGAACAGATTGACTCCCGGCTTGAATTCCTTAAGGCGTTGAGAGCTGCCAAAGTAAAGTCGTTCGCCGCCCGAGCGCTCGGGGAAGTCTCTCCTGAAACCTTGCGAGCCATCACCGAGTTCCTGAACAACGACATCGGTCTACACCAAGATAAATCAGCCGCTACTGGTCAAGAAGATAGCGGCGATGGGCCGCCATCAGCTCCCTGATTCGGGCCTTGTTCGTTGAATATCGAGGGGCTCGCCCGTGTCTTTGTCCAGGTTCACGGTCGGCCGTGATGACTCCTGCGTCCTCCAAGATAATGAGGTGCTTGGCAACGCTGGGTGCCTCTGAACTAACAGCCGCAACGATGTCGCCCCTGGTGGCAGGTGAATGGTGCGCCAAGTAGCGCAGGATCTCGTTGCGCGCTCGGTTGCCGAAGGTGGCAACAGCAGCCTCGATCTCAGGGGACCAGTCGGCGTCGGCCGGTTGCGTAATGTGCGGCATGCCACCATTCTGCCTCAAAGATATCCACAAGTGAACAAAAATATCTTGACAATAATTATGCGTGCCTTAACACTGGAAAGATAACAACATGCCGGGGCGGCCGCCAGATGTTCATCGTGCTGCTTCTGATCTGGGAGACCAGATCGCTTTCGCGTCCGCCTCAGTGCGAGAGGCAGAAAGTACCACCAACGGCGCCAATCTCGACGCCGCTCGTCGACAATCATCACCGCTCGAGAATGGTGAAGATGATGGGCCTCAAGTCCAGAGAATTACAGCCACAAATCCAAAACATCAGCATTGACGTCGCATTGGATCGTCCGCCGGTTCCAGACATCCCCATTGACCAGCTCATGCTGGCCGTTGAGGGTATTCGTCCGTTTGTGAAGGCGCGGTTGTTGCGCATCGGACGCATCGACGACATCGACGACGTCATGCAGGATGTGCGCGTCGCCGCGTGGGAAGGACTGGCCAAGCAACGTTATCGGCAAATGCCCGGCGTCACGTTCGGTGCTTGGGTCCAGGGAATTGCCGTGCACCTGTGTGCCGACCACATCCGTCGCACGCTCGCCCACCCGTGGATGCCCTTGAACGCGGATCCCGATGTTTCACCTGTCGCTCCAGTTGATTTTGCGGCTACTGAGAGCAGCGAGCGGATTGCAGAGCATGAATGGGCAGTCGAGGTTCTGACGACTGTACGTCAACATGTGACCGCCGAAACGTGGGAAATGGCAGTGGCGTGCCTAACCACGCCGAGCCATCGCCAGCCTGGCCACAAGGCAGGGTGGGACGAACGGAAGGGCTGGCAGGCCGTCACAGTCCTCCGCCAGACAGCCGCGACCGTCCGTGCGGCGATGGATGTGGAGCCAGTAACGCTGTCAAGTATGGCTGCAATAATTGCCGCTGCCGTGTGCTGTTTGCCGACTGTGCTGCTGCAAGTTGTCGCCGAACGCTTGGTCTTGACCGGGGTGCGCGGCGCTGACAGGGCGGCCAAGGTCACCGAGCTCTCCGAGGAGACAGGCCTCAGGAAAAGCTACATCGAGGGTCGCATCACCCACGCACGCCGGTTGTACGGCGCCGCCTTGGAAGTGCTGGAACACACTGCGTCCAAACAGCCCGCATCTCAACAGATAGATTCCAACACGTTGGTTTCGGCGGGCGCTCAGCCTATGTCGTAATTCCGCTCCGCAACCATGAACATGGTGAGAGGGGTGCCCCATGTCCCAAATTGCCAGAACAGTCCGACGGTTGGCCCGACGCCGCAGGTTGATCGTACTCATCGCCGTATTGGCTGCGTTGATCGCTGCAACGGCAGTTGTCTTTGCAACCAAGCCGGCGGCGACTGACTCGTCGGCGCCACCACCGCCAGCCACAGTATTGGCGACGGCGCCCGCAACCCGGCCTCCCGCCGTCGTTCATCCAAGGTGGGATCCAGAACCGGTGCTGGCGCCGGATGAGCCCAACACGGCGAACTACAAAACACTGGCCAAGGCTGCTGCGGAGATGATTTACACATGGGACGCCAGGAGCTCCACGTTCTCGGCGGTCTATGAGCGGGTGCGGTCGTGGTGGGATGTGTTGCCTGACGGGTCCAACCCGTTGACTGTTCTGGCCCAGGAATTTCAGGCTACCGGGGTGACGGCGGCGTCGTTCGCCTCGCTTTCTGGGATGCAGGCCTACCGTACGGCCACCGTCGCCAGCTCGGCCTGTGACGGCCAGCTGGCGCAGGTCAAGGCCCATCCGGCACCATGGGTGGGGCTGCATGTCTGCACTTTCACGCTGAAGGTGACCGAACACCAAGCCGGCGGTGACAACTCCTACAGTGCGCCCGTGAGCGTGATGGTCAATTGCCCGCCAGCAACAAACGCTCCGGCTGACCGGTGTGTGATGGTGGGGTTCTATGCCTCGCCCGATCGAATCGTGTACTGATGGCCGTCCCGGCGTTGCTGTTGGCTGTGACCAAGCGGCGTGCCCTGCTGAAGGTCGTCTCATCGGTGGTTGGCGTCATGGTGCCGGTGTTGATAATGGCCATGTGCGGCGGGTTGGCACTGGTCGCCGCGGCCAGCCAGGAAAGTACGACGGCGTGCCTCACCAGTGCGTCAACCGTTGCGATCACTGCGGCCCAGCCGGCAACGGGCGTGGGACTGTCGATTCCATCCGCGGCAGGGCCCCCGATCCTGTTGACCTCGGCGCAAGTGAAAGTTGCCCAGGCTTTCATTGAGGTGGGCAAGCAGCTGTCGGTTTCGGATGCCGGCCTGCAGATTGCCATCATGGTTGGGCTGCAGGAGTCCGGACTACGCATGCTTGCCAACAGCTCGGTTCCGGCGTCGTTAGCGTTTGCCCACGACGGAGTCGGGTCGGATCATGATTCGGTGGGATCCGCCCAGCAGCGGCCGTCAGCCGGCTGGGGGAGTGTGGCGGAGCTGATGAGCCCTGTCTACGATGCCCAAGCATTCTTTGGTGGCACAAGCGGACCAAATCACGGTTCGCCGCGCGGGCTGCTGGACGTTCCCGAATGGGCGTCCATGAGCAAGGGTGAGGCAGCACAGGCCGTCCAGGTATCCGCATTCCCGGAGCTCTACGCCCAGTGGGAAGGTGAGGCCTCGTCGATCGTTGCAGCGCTCAAATCGGGTACGGCAGCGCCGTCGTGTTCTACAGATCCCGGAACCACAGGCACGCCAGACCTGCCGGCCAATCTGAGCCAGCTGAGGCGCGACATCATCCACGACGCCCAGGAAGGGGTTGGCGGCACCTATGTTTGGGGTGGAAGCGCGTTCAAGGCGTGGGATTGCTCCGGATACGTCCAATGGATCTACGCACAGGTAGGGATCCAGCTGCCGCGGACGGAACAGTGGCTGGCCGGCACTGCGACGTCGACGCCGCAGCCCGGAGACCTGGTCGTGCAAAACCCCGACGGCCCCAACCATTGGGGACACGTCGGGATCTACACAGGAAACGGAATGATGTATAGCGCATTGAACCCGTCTGTTGGGACGTTGTTGCATCCGGTTGCGTGGAATCCTGGGGCGGAGTACTTTGATCTACTGACTAGGTAATCTCTCAAAAAACGATGCTGGGGTGAATCTTTATCACGCTTGATTGAATTTGTCTGTGTGTGAAAAATGCGCCAAGGTGCCCCAGCTTTGTCCCGGATCTACGAATGTGGGCGCATGCATAAAGTAACAAACTCTGAGAACGCTACAAGTAGCAGTCCCTCATCCGCAGAGCCATCGAAGGTTCCTAATTGACTTTTTGCAATGGCTCCAGCCAAAGTGACGTTCGCCGTGTTATTTTGCTCGGCTTCGATCTGGCGCAACAGCAAGTCAATCGTGTTCGTAGCGTCCGGTCTTGGACCAATCACTTCAATTATTTTGCCCAGGCTATGGAGATCTGGGGGCCGTAGCTCGGGATAAGTTCCCCAGCCTTCTGGACGAAGTCTCTCGAGTTGAGTCAACCAAGGAATTCTTACAAGTTGGCTGACCAATTTCTCTGCGGCACCGTCGAGTGTCGGTGACGGTCGAAAAGTGAGCCACTTTGACGGTTGAAAACTGAGCCACCTGTTCTGGACGATTGGATGGGTGATTACGGTGGAAGATTGGGCGTTGATTCGACGGTTGCATCTCGGTGAGGGCGAGTCGATGAGATCGATAGCGGAGCGGTTGGGGATCTCCAGGAACACTGTCGCGAAGGCGGTGAAGTCTGGAGGGCCTCCCAGGTATGAACGGGCCTCTGGGGATTCGGCGATCAAGGCGATGGAGCCGCGAATCCGGGCTTTGTTGGTTGAGAATCCTAGGATGCCCGCGACGGTGATTGCCGAACGGATCCAGTGGTTGGGGTCCCCGGCGTGGTTGCGTGAGAATGTGGCTAGGATCCGTCCGGAGTATGCCCCGTCGGATCCGGCAGACAGGATTAGCTACGCTCCAGGGGATCAGATCCAGTGCGATTTGGTCTTTCCCGCGGTGAAGATTCCTTGTGGTGCTGGTCAGGGACGAGTGTTCCCAGTGTTGGTCATGGTCTGTTCTCACTCACGATTCATCATGGCCATGATGATTCCGTCGCGGACTACTGGGGATTTACTGGCCGGGATGTGGGAGCTCCTTGGTGGTTTGGGTGCTGTTCCGCGGCGGCTGATTTGGGACAACGAGACCGGGATTGGCCGGCGCAACCGCTATGCTGCGGGCGTGGCCGGGTTTGCCGGTGTCTTGGCGACGCGGGTCGTGCAGCTCAAGCCCTACGATCCGGAGAGCAAGGGCATCGTGGAGCGGGCCAACGGCTACCTTGAGGGCTCCTTCTTGCCGGGTCGGTCCTTCACCTCACCGGCGGATTTCAATGACCAGCTTGCCGTGTGGTTGGGCAAGGCGAATACCCGTTTGGTTCGCAGTACCGGGGCACGACCGGTGGAACGGCTCCCCACTGATCGTGCGGCGATGCTCGCATTGCCGCCGGTAGCACCAGTCATCGGGTTCCATTCCAGGGTTCGCTTGCCTCGGGACTACTACGTCCGGGTGGCCGCCAACGACTACTCGGTGGATCCACAAGCCATCGGACGCTTCGTTGATGTCACCGCTGATCTGGAAACCGTCAGTATCAGCCTCGGCGGCAGAAATCTCGGCACTCATCAACGATCCTGGGACCGCGGGCTGACCATCACTGATCAGACCCATGTTCAGGCAGCGAAGACACTACGGCTGGAGTTTCAAAATCCTGGATTGGCCGGGACCGGAACCGTCAATGACCTCATCCGGGATTTAGCCGAGTACGACCAAGCCTTTGGTGTTGTCCTCGATGACGGGAAGATCCCCTCATGAGCGCTGCGAAAGAAACCGCTTCGGAGATCGACTACTACGCCAAGGCTTTGAAGGCGCCCCGGATAAGAGACTCCGCCGCCCGACTGGCCGAACAGGCCAGGGACATCGGGTGGTCCCACGAAGAGTATCTCGCTGCCGTCCTGTCTCGGGAGGTCTCTGCTAGGGAGGCCTCGGGGGCAGAGATTCGGGCCAGGGTAGCCGGTTTCCCGGCCAGGAAATCATTGGACGATTTCAACTTCGAGCACCAGCCGGGCCTCAAGCGCGACACCCTGGCGCATCTAGCCACCGGAGCGTTCCTGGCAGAAGCCTCCAACGTGGTGCTGCTCGGACCGCCAGGCACAGGAAAAACCCATCTCGCAACCGGTCTCGGGCTGCGGGCCACCCAGCTTGGCCACAGGGTGCTCTTTGCCACAGCGACCGACTGGGTCACCCGGCTCGGGACCGCTCACCAAAACGGCCGGCTCCCACAAGAACTGGCCAAGCTCAGACGCTACGGGCTGATCATCGTCGATGAAGTCGGCTACATTCCCTTCGAGCAAGACGCAGCGAATCTCTTCTTCCAACTCGTCTCTTCCCGCTACGAACATGCCTCACTCATCCTGACCTCGAACCTGAGCTTCGCCCGCTGGGGTGAGGTCTTCGGCGATCAAGTCGTCGCAGCGGCAATGATCGACCGAATCGTCCACCACGCCGACGTCATCACCCTCAAGGGCTCCAGCTACCGACTCAAAGACCACCAAATAGATTCGCTACCCTCGACAAGACCAGAGAATACGGCAGAATAGTCCCATCAACGTGGCGCAATTTTCACCCCACAAAACGGCTCACTATTCGACCAGCACCGACAGAATCGACTGGGACGGTGGATAGGACAGCGATGCCGTTGTTCACGATGTGTCCCTGTGTCGGGTCGGGGAAGACATGGATATTGCGGCCTGGAATTTCCCGGAGTAGGTCATCTATGAGTTTGACTTGCCCGTCCGCCCTTGAACAGAAGACGTCATTGATAAATTCTTGCACCGCATTGTCGTTACGTAGCGCAAGTGTGGAGAGTCGACTGGGCTCGTAGTGTGCTGCGGCTGAAAGTCCAGCCAATTGGACCATGCGATTTATCAGCCTTTCGGACGCGGGTTCTCCCAGACCTGTAAGGACCGGTGTGCTTGTAATCCGAGCCTGCGTTAGCTTCCTCGCTGCGTCTTCAAAGTTCATGGACACCGCTGCTAGATTCGTGTTCGTCGTCATGGAGGCAAGAGCCTGGGCGACTTTGTCGAGGGCGTCTACTCTTAGACCTGACTCTCGTTCGAGTGAGTCTGCTATTGCATGAGATTCCGGAAGCCCTGGGTCCCGAGTTGGCGGTTCAGGCTTGAGTAGTGCAGCGTGGAGTTTGGCCGCATCGATTTGGGCTATCCACGCGCCACGGCGCCTCGAGTTATCGTGCGGATTTAGTCTATTTACTGCAGCGTCGGCGAGGGTTGTCAACTCTAGTGCTAGTTCGACTTGCGCTGTCAGTGCTTCCGTCCACGTATCGGCCGAAGTAAGCCGACGAATCGCTGCACTGAATCCAACATTGCGACGCACCCCAGTACGGCTGGGGAAGCTGGCTGTCGGGATGGCACGTTGGGCAAAATCGAAGCCATCGATCTCCAACGGTCGCCCTGTCGGGGATATCGTGCGGACCGTAACGGTTTGCGCATCAGGGCAGGCGCAAGCGAGCCTTTTGGCAAGTGCGATAGCGATGCCTTCGACCACATCATTGCTAACTTGGCCAGGCGACTCCCATGGCAGCTCATCACCAATATTCTCGACGGTGAGGGCTTGAAAAACTGTGACGCTTGGACCATCTGCATCAATTTCCAAGTTGATTGCCCAAGGCTCTGTCCGTGCGATCACGTCCGATCGACTTCGCATGGTGCCGAGGATGGATTCTATGTTGCCATCAGATAGGTGCACATAAAGTGCCTCGACCAGGCGTGCCCAAAGCGTTGCTCCTTGCCTATCATTGGGCAGTGAAACACTTGCCAATATTTGCGTGACTTCCTCGTCATTAAATGAGATCTTCTCGCCGACGGCCTCGACCAATCGCACGAAATTCGCTAAGCCGTTGGTGCTGGCGAGAGACGAAATTCGGTCACTTGTCAGCCCGGAAGTCACTAACGTCAATATATCGTCACGGCGGTCGGGCATAGCAGACGTGACAGACCTAAACGAGCCGACTATCTGCCGGCTGAACGAACTACTGTCCTGGCGATATAGGTTTTGGTTCCGGATCCCATAGGCCAGTGGAGCGGCTTGAGCGACCGTCAACCCTTGAGGACGCCGCTGGTGGAGGGCCGGAAGGCAGCTTTGCGCGTATATCATGTTGTCGGCACGCTCAGCGCCTTCGAGCACTTCGGCCATTGCGCCAGCGTCATTAATTTCTGGGCTGGCAATGTGTTCACCGAGTGACTTCGCTACTTCGGGTGCCCATTGAGGAAATTGCTCAGCAGTCCGGCGCAACAGCCAGCTGGCTTCTCCGAGCGATAGGCAACCAGTCACGGCGCATAGCGTATCCCCGAAAGTAGGTGGTGGTGACTCGTGAAGCGCATCAGCCAATGTTCGGGATCGAAGTTCGTGCAAGCCGCGCCATGAAGTGCCATCGAGAATTACGATGTGCTCACCGCGGAGGATATTTAACGCATCGCCCACCCTGTCAGGATTCGTACCTGGTAAGAGTAGGGATCCAAGTGCCTTCGCTTTGATTGAGAATCCAAGGCTGTGCGCTACGGAGATCAAACGGGCTGCGGAACGCTGTAGTTCGCGCCCTGGCTCACTCAGGTGTGCCGCTTGCTCCGCAATAATGAGACTCAATCGTTGTCCCCTCAGCAGTAGCGCCAGATACTCCATCAGGAGGCCATCGGATCGTTGGAATGCCTCTAGGGGGGCCATGGCCTGTGTTAGCCCTGTTAGTGCCAGTCTTTCGGCAATATGTTGAGCCGTAGTTTCATCGAGTGTTGGTTGCACAATCCGGGCACTGCCTCTCGCGAGGCGTGGATGAAAGTCCTCCGCCCTGCAAGCTCCAAATAGAATCACGAAAGGTAGTTCACGCAGCCTATCTACAGCATCTGGCCAGCGATCCATGTGCGGTCTACCCAGATTGTCAGCAACTACGATGACCGGAGACAGCTCCGTTGCTCCGGCCAGCTGTACATGACGGCGCAATAGTTCTACATCTGCATCACTTTTTACGCGCTGAACACGGATCACGCGCGATCCAAGAACGGCGTCACGGGCAGCACGCCAAAGAAGCACTGACTTGCCACTACCTGATGGCCCTGACAACAATACGTAGCGTTCTTTTTGTGCGGCCTCGATCATCAGCGTCATCTCTCGAGGGCGCAGTACATCTAAGCCTGCAGCAACATGTGCCGGGGCCCCGTCAACACCGAGGTAGAACTGGTCCGCACCAAGCGCTGACGGGGTAATGAAATCTGCTGGTGCGCAAACACCGGACGAAACAGCGGCGTCGAGGCCTGATATATCGACACTTGACTGAACATTTGTGATTAGCGAGTCAAGATCCGCAAGATCAAGCGATTGAGCGGATTCCAGAGAGGCCAAGCGTTGGTTCGCGGCCATCTTGCTTAGGCGCGAGTGTAGTTCACTAACAACGAGTGATGCCACCGCCGCATGCAGGCCCAATTCGTCTCTTAGCAGCTGTTCACTGGACACTCGGAGATTCCACGGTAGCTGAACGATCCTCGAGGTGTGAATGATGTCAGCGGCGCGTTCTGCGGAGAGTCCTTGGGCTATCAAGCGTTGATGCAACAGAGCAGCCGCTGTCGGTGATGCGTCACGTATCGTCAACTCCCACCCGGTGAACTTTAACCCCGACCCAAGCTCACCATCGGTGACAAGAACAATTGATTTTGCCCCTGTTGTCCGATGAGATTCAGAAGCGTGAGCCAATGCTTCGGCAACGGCTGCAGCTGCCATCCGTCCCGCACCAGCACCTTTCTCCTTCACTTGAATTAGCGTCAACGAGCCATCTGGAGAGACACAGTCGATGTCCTCAAAACCTTCTGGAGTGAGTCTTGCAAACTCAGCATCACCGACACGAGATTGGACGAGGAGGTGTGCGGTCACGGCGATTTGCCACGTGACACCAGCCACATTTCGAGCGCCTTGGCGAAGGTCTGCCCACAGTTCTGCCGTGGCGTTGTCTGACTAGGCGAAACGAGCGTTGTACTGGTTTGCAGTCTCGCCTGGGTGGTGACCTTGCGAATTTGTGGCCTTTTGTGTTTATGGTCTTTAGTCACGTCGCCTCCCGTTGTGTCGAGATTTCTTTCGTCTGCCATGGTTTTTCTGCAGCGTACTTCACCACCTCACGGGTGAGTCATTACTCGGCTGTCCCGTAAATGCCGCGGCGGAACCGCCGTGCCATTACCATCCGGGATCCCGGAGGTCAGCCACGCGAGAATGGATTCACTGGGTGGTGTTCGTTGATCCTATCGGCGAAGAACACTTTTACCCTAGCCCCGCAGGCGTTCCTCGACGAAATCAGAACGGGGGATTCGAGAATCTCAGCAAGAAGCGATCGGCTTTTTGGAAAGGATGATCAGCTGTCCTATATGGCACTTCCACACGTCGTTTAGCTCCTCCGCGCACCATGAACATCGTGAACCCTTCCTTAAGACGATGGGAGGTAACGATAGGAGTGCACGATGTTCCTGGCAGCGCCGGTGGATCCCGGCATCACACCTAACACGACGTTTCCGTTTCTTGAGTCGCTGAAGGAGATTGGCGGCGGCATCCTGGTCGGCGCCTTCATCATCATCGCGATCGTTGCCATTCTCGGCGCAGCAATGCTGCTGGCCGGCAAGTTGAGCCAGTCGTCTCGGCTGGCCTCCGGCGGAGGCATGATCCTCCTCTGGACAGGACCGGTGGCTGCCATTCTGGGCGGCATCAATGGCTACATCCTCTGGTCGCAGACCGCGTTTCATCTCGGCTTTTAGGCATGCACCATGCTGCCTATGATCAAATGCCAGGCCAACGGGTGGTGGCCGCCCGGATGCGGACTTATCTCCCGAACCCAAGACGCCGCGACCCAAACCATCACAAACATGTTTGCGGGCATTCTCGAGAGCATGGCTTCATGGATGTGGTCGTTCATCTCAGGGGCATTTGGCGTTTCCGACCTCGGGCCTTCTGACTGGACAGCAGTGAGCGGCATGACCAACTGGTGGATCGTGGTGATGATGACCCCGCTCGTGGTGGCCATGATCTTGCAGCTCCTGGGCGGAATGATCAGTCAGCAGCCGCGCCGAATTGGACAGGCCGTTATCGCTGGCGGAATCGCCGTGCCAGTCGTCATCGGTGCCGTGAGCCTCATGCAAAAGCTCACCCAGTTCACCGATTCTGCATCCGCAGCCGTCCTCCAGACCTTGGGATCGGATCCCTACGTCGTATTTATGCGGCTCTTCGGATTCACCAGGGCGCCGGCAGGCAGCGGACACACATGGGATCTCATTTCCATGGCCAGTCCCGCCACGTCGGGCCCCGCCGGCCCGGTGATCGTCACCGTTGTCGCCGTGGCGCTGGTTTGGGTGCTTGCGTTCGTCCTCATGTGCTCGATGATCTTCCGCTCCTTCGCACTCCTGGTCCTCGCCGCTACAGCCCCTGTCGCCATCATGCTTATGCCGTGGGAACACACAAGGTCGTGGACTCGCCGCTGGTGTGAAACCGTCGTGGCGTTGTTGATCGCCAAGCCGCTGGCGGCAACGGTGTTGGCTGTTGCAGTCAAGCTCTTTGCTGATTCAACATCATTCGCAGGGCTGGCTTCCGGTGCTGTCGGCATGCTGCTTGCCTGTGCTGCGCCGCTGATGGCGCTGCGGCTGGTGAGCTTTGCCGGTGGCGAGCTGGCCGCCGCTGCCCAAGTCGCCGGCGGTGGACACGTCCTGTCTCGCAGCGGCAGTTTTGCTGCACGGCAAGTCAGCCGGCAGGTTGGAGGCAAGCTGTCACTGGCGAGCTTGTCGTCCCACAAGCCAGCTCTCGTCCAATCCAGAGCCGAACCCACCATCAAAGATTTTCAAACTGGTGGAAATTCCAGCGGCAAACAGATGGTGAAGAACGACGGCGGCCAGCCAGTTCCCAGCGCAGGGAACCAACCGCAGGGTTCCGAAACAAAACCCTATGGGCAGCCGTACATCAAGCGTGCCGGCACGCCGCATCGTGATCCCAGCAACCCTCCTCCGGGCAAGCAGCATACACAAGATGTAGTGCCACAGAAATCGCCTAGCGACTCTGGGCTGGCACCCACACCGCAGCAACAGCATGGGGCTGCAACCGCCACACAACGAGCCCCAGACCCAAAGCCTGCGACACCAACACAGGCTCCCAAATCACAAAACCAAGCGGCACCGCGGCCATCCACACAGCCGCCGCAGCGACCCGTGCCGCGACCGCCAAGAATCAACCCGGAAAGGGAAAAAGATGTCTGAGAATACGCGCACTTTGCAAGCGGTGAAGTTTCCCCGGTACGAACGCCATGGGCTGTTCATGGGGCTCCAGTGGTACCAGCTGGGGCTCGTTGGCGCCGGAGTGTTGGCAGGGACCATCGCCTCGGCAACGGGAGGCCCGGCAGCCTTGATCATCACAGCACCCGTGTGGCTGGGCCTGATCCTGTTCGGTGTGCTCCAGTACCAAAGGATTCCCTATCCAGTCTGGGCCTACGCCGCGACGGTCTTCCTCTGGCGCCAACAAATGGGCCAGACCAAGTTCCTGGCCAAGCCAGAGAAGCCCAGGCCTGCGGGCCAGCTGGCTCTCCCCGGCGGGCTCGGCAGTCTTGAGCTGCGACAGACCAAGGAAGGCGCCGCGTTTGTCGTCGACCGCCAAGGGCATGAAGCGATGGCGATCCTGCGCTGCACAACAACATCTTTTGCCCTGCTGGATGATGATGACAAGGCCTACGCAGTTCAGGCATGGTCCCGTGTACAAACGGCAATGGCGCAGCGGCCCGCCGTCGCGCGGTTGTCGATTCAGGACTACACCGTCCCGTATCCGTCCACTGCGCTGCGTGAGTTTTATGACCGGGCCAAGACTCCGACACGCATCGAAGACGTGAGGTGGGGCGACAAGTCCTATCTGGACCTCATCGCGGCTGCCGGTTCGACCATGATTCATGAACTCCTCGTCTGTCTGGTCATCGACACGGCGAAGGCACGGAGGCGCATCCGCGACGCCGGCGGGTCATTGGTGGGAATGGAACACGTGGTCACCTCTGAAGTTGATGCACTGACCTCGGGCCTCAAAACGCATGGCGTCAGCGTGGATGAGTGGCTGCCCGGCAACAAGCTCACAGCCGTCATGCGGGGCGCCTTTGACCCGGATGCCGTCACCAGGCTCGCCGCAGTGAAGCAGGGAACCGATGACGCTCCTCTGAGCACGGGCCCCATGGCTGTGGAGGAACATTGGTCGTATCTGCGCACGGATTCCGGTTTCCACCAGACATTCTGGGTCGCAGAGTGGCCGCGGCAGCAGGTGTTCCCCGGGTTCCTTCACCCCGTGGTCTATGTGGGCAACTTCCGGCATACCGTCACGGAAGTCATTCGGGCCATTCCCACCGACCAGGCGCTGCGCGACATCCGTTCGGCCCACGAGGCCCACGACACCCGCCGTCGCATCAACGCCCGATTTGACCGGCCCCTCACGCGTGAGCAGCGCGCCGAGGAGGAAGAAGTTACCCAGCGGGAGGACGAGATCGTTGCCGGTCACGGCGATGTCCGCCCCGCCGCCTACGTCACCATCACGGCGGACACCCTCGATGACCTGGCCCGCTATCGGCAGGAACTTGGATCTGCGGCCGCAGGTGCCTTCGTCGAGCTGCGGTTGCTGGCGGGACAGCAGTGGCCGGCGTTCGTCGCCGGGGCGCTGCCGCTGGGGAGGGGATTGAAATGAGCAAGCATGTACAGCACGTCAGCATTGTCCCGGCAGGAGAGTCCCGTTATGAAAGAGACGCACGACGGCGGAGCGAAGGTTCGCCGTCCAGCCCACCTCAGCCTTCCCTGTGGGAACGCATCGCCCACCCTGTAGAAGACGGCACTCGGTCGCGCTCGCAGAGTGACTGGGGAAAACGGGAGCCGTCGGCGTTACGTGGACCGCACCGGCTGCGGCCTGCACCGCACAGGGCATCAACCATGACGTTTGCCGCGGCCTATCCCTTCTTGACGGAGTCGGGGCTGGGGCATGAAGGCACCTACATCGGCACCGACGTGTTTGGTTCCGGCGCATTCTCTTACGACCCTTGGATCCTGTACGACAAAGGGGTGATCAGTGGGCCCTCCATCGTGGTGATCGGGACTGTTGGCACAGGGAAGTCCATGTGCGGCAAATCCTTGGTCGCCCGGTCGGTGACGCTTGGCCGCAAGGCTGCGGTGGCTTCCGATCCCAAGGGGGAGTGGGTTCCTGTCGCTGAAGCATTGGGCGGGAAAGTCATTTCCGTGGGGCCGGGCAAGCCGGCTCGGGTCAACCCGCTTGATGCCGGTGCACGGTCCCAGCTGCTCTCAGACGAACAGTGGCTGGCAGTAGTCCGGCAGCGACGCCGGCATCTGTTGGTTGCCCTGGTCTCACTGATGCGGCAGGGCCAGCCCATGAACCCGGTGGAACACACCGCACTGGACATGGCACTGACTGATGCAGTGGCGGCCAACAGCACGCCGACACTTCCCATGGTCCTGCAGTACCTGCTCAACCCGACCCCAGCGACAGTGGCACTGGTCGGGCGTGACGGTGGGACCGGCGTCGGACATTCACTGCGGCGCACCGTGGCAGGTGACCTTGAGGGCATGTTCGATGCACCATCGACGGTCGCCTTCGATGCAGATGCGCCCATCATGGTCATGGACACCTCGGCACTGATCGGGGCCTCGGAACAGGCACTGTCTCTGGCTGCTGCGTGTGGTGCGACGTGGCTGGAAGCGGCCGTGACGAATCCAGACGGTGCCAAGCGGATAGTTGTCTATGACGAGGGCTGGCGGATGCTGGCCGACCCGTACATGCTCGCCAAGATGAGCGAGCAGTGGAGGCTGGCGCGCACCTATGGGATCGCCAACCTGCTGATCATGCACAAGGTCGCTGATCTCAACGAGATTGGGGACGGCAGCAGCGGACTGCGGCAAAAGGCGCTGGGCCTGCTGACGGAGGCGGACACCCGCATCATCTACCGGCAAAAGCACGACGCCATGAGGCTGACCAAAGACGCCCTGGGGCTCACCGAGGCCGAGTGCGAGCATGTCGAGAATCTGCCCAAGGGCATGGGGCTGTGGAAGGTTGGCAACCGCTCGTTCATTGTCGCCAACCGCATCACCACGGATGAGATGGCCGTCTTCGGCACCGACGAGGGGATGCGATGATGACGCGCCGATTCGATGACGGCAACCCCCTCCTGAGTGCCGCACTGATAGCTTCTGCCGCCTACCTGGGATTCTGCTTCTTCGTCCAAAGCGCCGCAGCCGCAGTGGTCGGCTGGGAATGCCACGCCGCCGCGTCCTGGACGTTCAGCCCCTCCGCCGGAATCGGGATGTTCGCAGGACAGCTGAAGTGGATTGTAGATCCGCCCGGCCAATGCTCCGTCAACATCGGATCTGTGTGGCTGATCGTCGCCCCCGCGCTCGCAGTTCTGGTGATTCTTGTGGCGGCCGGATATTTCCTGTGGCGTGTGTGGCGGCAATCCGGGTCATGGTTGAGAAAGGACATTCTCAGCCGTGACGGTGTCGCCCGCCGGGCAGAAGTGGTGCGTGACTTTGGCGCGCGGGCCGTTGTGAAGAGAGGGAAGTTCACCCGACCGGGACTGGCAAAGCCTCGGATTGAGGAAGTCTCCTGGACCGTTGGCCGGTCACGAGGGGCGACTGTCCATGTGTCCACGGAAGAATCCATGGTCATTCAGGGCGCGCCGCGCTCCGGCAAAGGCTTGTACGTGATCATCAATGCCATTCTGGATGCACCCGGGGCGGTCGTTACTACTTCCACCAGGGCCGACAACCTCGTTGTGACCATGAGGGCGCGGGCCTCTGGGGGACGTCCGGTGACGGTGTTTGACCCGCAAGGCATGTCGGGACTGCCCACAACGCTGCGGTGGTCGCCGGTCCGAGGCTGCGAAGACCCAGACATAGCCACCCGCCGGGCCTTGGTCATCACGGCGGACACTGAATTCAAGGGAGAGAACGCCGCGTGGCAGAAACGCGCCGTCATCGTCCTTCAATGTCTGTTGCACGCAGCGGCACTGTCCGGAGACGGCGTGAGGGTATTCCGACGGTGGTCATCCAGCCCGATTTTGGCCATGGAAGCACTTGCGTTTCTGGACCGGCCGGAAGCCGCACTGGGCTGGCAAGCCGATCTCCTGGGAATTATCGACGATGACCCCCGCAACACGTCCAACTCGTGGATCGGGGTCAGCGCCGCCGTCGCGCCTCTGTCATCGCCGAAGGTCCTGGCAGCGCTTGACCCGCACGGCGAGGCAGAGCAGTTCGACCCGAAGGAATTCATTCGGCAACGAGGCACGCTGTACCTGATCGGCACCAAGTCGGGCGCTGCTGCTGCCGGGCCCTATCTTTCCGCGTTGATTGACGACATTGACTATGCAGCCAGGGAGATGGCCTTTGTCGCGCCGGGCGGCCGGCTCGACCCGCCGCTCTCCCTGATTCTGGATGAGATAGCGAACCTTTCGCCTTGGCCAGGCCTGCCGGTGGTGCTATCCGACGGCGGCGGGATCGGCATTTCCACCATCGTGGTTCTCCAATCCCTGTCCCAGGCACGTTCTGGCTGGTCGATTGACGAAGCAGCAACCATCTGGGACGCGGCAATCATCAAGGTCATCTTCGGTGGCGGGTCCGACGAGCGGGACCTGCGTGCCCTGGCTGGATTGATTGGCGAACGGAGCACCACGGTCAACACCCGTTCCTGGTCATCCCAGGGGCGGCAGGACGGTGAGCAAATCAGAGAGTCGCCGGTCATCCCTCTGCATGAGATCCGGCGGCTTCCGGCAGGAACGGCAATCATGCTTGGCCGGCGCACCCGCCCCATCCTGCTGGATCTGACGGAATGGCACAAGCGTAAAGACGCCGCTCAACTGGGCGTCTCGAAGGAAGAAACAGAACGCGAGCTCGCAGCCGGCCACCGGCTTCGGCAGGCAGCAAGCCTGAACACCGATCTGGAAAGTTGAGAGGAGACAACCATGGACGAGGAAGAATCCTTTGAATACACGGTAGGCGGGGGAGCGGAGGACGAGTTTGCTGCGATGCTGTTCGGCTCCACCGAAGGCAGGCGCTCAGGCCGTCTTCCCGTGACCTACCGGTGGCGGGACATGGACCCGCGCACGGCAGAAGCGGTTTGGAAGCACCTGGGCCATTGGGTCCAATGGCTCGTGGACACTTACCATCTGCCCACCTCCGTGATCCCGGACTGCTGGTGGAAGCACAGCGACATCGTTGCCGAGCTCTATGGGCTTCAACGCGCTGAGCAGGCCTCCTACACCGAGGACGACGGCGGGTTCGGTCCCATCACGTTCCACGAGCGGCTCACGTCCAGCATCGATCGCATGCGTGAACACACCAGAACGGCGGGATGCGTGGGGCTTCAGGCGCACAGGGATCCTGCACGCAGGACACTGCCTTCGGATGGACCTGGGCGCCCCAACTGGGCTCCGGATTCAGACGGTTGAGGTTTCAACATGCTGTTCAGCGCTCTCGGCACCATGAACAAGTATCCGGTGCAAAAGAACCAAGCGGATGTGATTGTGGAGGTAGTGGCAATGAGTGCAGAATCGTTGGAATCCGATATTGATCTTGGCAGAGGTGTTGCGGAGCCCCACATAGCGCCACCACCAAGCCATCTGGCACCGGCAGAACGAGTCGAAGCGCTGACACAGGGGCTCGTCGATCTGCTGGACCAAGCCGTCAACGAGCCATGGAGATGGCAAAAACTCCTCGACAACTCGGCCACCCTGTGGCGCTACTCCGGCGGCAACGCGGCCATGCTCATGGCCCAGATGCAGGAACGCGGCAAGGAACCACCCACGTTGGTAGCAGGCTACAAAGAATGGCAACGGCACGGACGCTATGTGCTCAAGGGCGAACACGCCCTCTGGGTCATCGCACCGATCACCGCCAGGGCAGACACAAACACAGATGTTGAGGCGGCGGGGCCGCAAACATCCGCTGCGCTGGGTGAGCTTACGGACCGTAGCCGGATTCGCATCGTCGGCTGGCGGGGCCAGGCAGTCTTCGACGTGTCCCAGACCGAGGGCGAGCCACTGCTGGTACCACGCGGCAACGCCAAACATGCAGTGGATCCGGGTGCCGACCACGAAGAATTGTGGGCATCATTGGTCGAGATCGCAGGAAGCCGCGGATTCGCCGTGGAACTATCTGACAGCCAACATTCTCTGGCCAGTGGCTACACGAACTTCACATCGCACCAAATCTGCGTCGGGGAATGGATTGAACTGGATGACAGGCTGGCCGTGCTCGCTCACGAACTCGGCCACGTCATGCTCCACGGCCCCGATGATGCTCTCGGCCGGCTTTACGGCAGCAGCGCCGAACACCGTGGACTTGCCGAGGTCGAAGCGGAATCGGTCGCGTACACCGTGCTGAAGGCTCACGGCATTGACCGAGGACCCCAATCCTCCAGCTACCTGGCTGGATGGGCCGACGCCGTCATCGCCGCTGAAGCCGACTCAATCGTTTCGCCAACAGCCGGATGCAAGCTGTTATCTCGGACCGACATCGCCAAATCGGTCCTCGGCCGTGTGACCTCAGCTTCGAAAAGTATTGTGGAAGGCACTGGCGCGCCCGGATGCGGCGGCCGTTTATCTGGTATCAACGCGCAACCAAGCCTAAAAATTGATGCGACCTCGGCTCGAGGTCTGGGACCAACGGGTAAAGCCTTCGGACTCCCGTCTTACTGATTGAGCGATTGTCAGTTCTCTCTGTCTTTCCCTTCGAGGTTTTCGTTGCCTTCGACCCGCCGAAGCAGCCGCTCGGCGATTCCGATCGACACCTTGTCGCTCATGGAACGTGCACGCCCCATAGCCTCGGTGCCGAAGCGCTTGGTGGCGTCTACCCCGTCGGTTCCGGTATCACGTACTTTTCCAGTGGTGGTCTTGGCTAGGCCGAGTGCGTCATTGCTGAGACGTCTGGTTGCTTCAACGCCGTCGGAGCCAGTTTCAATGACCTTGTCACGAGCGTCTGCTGCTGCCTCTACCCAAGTCTTGGCCTGGACGGATTGCCGGCCACCGTCAATGCCCAGACAGTTGTGGAACTCGTTCAGGGCAAGTTCAACCTTGTTGCTGGAGTGCACCACGGAACGTGCAGTTGTTGGGTGAAGGAGGACCTTGGTGTTAGCCCATCCAGCGGCATCATTCATCCGCGCCAACAATTGCTCTGTTCTCAATGTGATTTGCTCAAGCCGGTTCTGCCGAGCAATGCGGAGCCCGTTTCGGTGACTTTCCAACTCCTCAGGAGACGCATCCAGTATTCGGTCCAGTTCAAGGACGGCGAGGGAATCATAGAGTTGGAAGCAACGGGCCAGCACGGCAATCCACTCTCGTGCCTTGGGCTCCGTTTCCTGAGCAAGTTTTGCTACATCACTGACCTTGGACTTTTTCTCCAGCTTTTCCGCGAGTGCATCCAGCTGAAGCAGGGCGTACATCTGGGTGCTGGCAACAGTCTGTGAGGAACCCTGAACTTTGGACCATGTAACCTCGGATACGCGCCCTACCGCATCGCGCGTGGTAATTGCGTCATCCACCACCAACCCGACGCCGATCATCTCGGCTAGGACGGCGTCTTTTTGGGCGCGAAGGATGTCATCTACTTTTTCATCGATGAGTGCCAAATAGTCGGTGATTTCATCCATTGATTGCTGCATGGCGGCTTGGGACATCAGGCCTGCAATGCTGGTAAGGGCTGCAGGGTTTGTGAGGAGGCCTGACGGGGCCTTAGTTATTTCAAGGATGCCGGAGATCTTTCCGTTCTTCATGAGGACGGTACGGCTGAAGGCTGCTTCCGAGCCTTTCATCAGCTCAGTGGTCTTGAGCGCTTTGGCGGATTTTTCGGTCAGTTCGACCCATCGGCCGGCGTTCGCAGCGATCTCAGATCCAGCATGCAGGGCTCCGGCGCCGGCGCCTATTGCCGCACTCAGACGGGTTAATCCGAGGTCTCGGGCTCCCAAGCCTTCAGAAGCAAGAAAGCGGTCGATTGCCGCCGGATCGCCAATGAGCGCCACGCCATCTTCATCTCCAACAAGCTCGATCGCATCATCCACTGCAGTCTCCTCTAGCACCGTGAGGATCGCTCCCTCAAAGTGGCTGGAACTACTCCCAACCGGCGCAATACGCTGCACCACAATCAGCATATGGCAAGGGCCGGACATCACCTCGGTCCGGCGGATTGAGTGAGAGATTGAGCCTGCATTGGAATCGCACCAAAATGGGCAATGTAGCCACGGATGCTCAGGCCGGGATGTTCGAAGCGCGGTCCAACTGTTGCAGGTAGAGCTTCATCACCAGTCCACCATTGGCGCGATGGCTCTGCAGTCCGATTCGGCGATCCTGTAGGTCGGCGGCCAAGGCTGGCCAATGTGGACCTGCCCAGGGTCGGGTGTGATGAGTATGACCGATCCTGGCCAATATGTTCCGCCTTTTCCCTCGATCCAGGCCGGTTGCGTGTAGCCGAACTGGCTCCAATTGATGGTTGCCCAAGCACCTGTGGGTTGTACTTCTTGGACACTGAGGACTGTGACTTCGGTGGTTGTTCCGCCAGCGAGGCGAACGTCCTCAAACTGCTGCCACATACGTTGTGCGTTTACATCCCAGACCCGAGCACGGCGGACTTTGAGCACCCACCTAAGGGCCAGAACTGCAAAGATTACGACGAATAGCGTAGCGATTGTTATCAGCCACGGCGGCGCTGGCCAGTTGGCGATAGTTGCCGGAACAATGTATAGCGCACACAGACCAATCAGAACGCTCCAGATGACGAGGGGCGCCGAGGCGACTGATGGCCTGATCATTGGGTTCATGACCGTACGACTTCCTTTCGACTTCCAGCTTAGAGCGTGGGCCCGACAGGGATAAGGGGCTGATGCACAATTGGTGCGGGCAATGCGGGCGCACCCTCCACCAACGAACTGGACGCGCTTTCGATCAGCAACTGAATCCGCCGTTGCAGGGACTCCCGCTGCACTGATTGTTCCCATTCATAACTAGCTGGAACCGGGCCAAGAGGATCCGAGGACGTAGTGATTTCCCAACGGTCACGGAAGATTGCCACATCGCTGACAGCCGCAGCCCATCGTTCGAGCTTGACCGCAGGCCCGAGGGTTGTTTCCAGTTGATGGAGCCACGGAGCCCCACCGCTCAGCGCTTCCCTGGCCACTCGGTCCCGGCGATTGATCGTGCGGACGCGTACCTGGCTGATCATGTCTGCAAGATCGGTACGCTCGGTGAAAAGAGTCTCGTCAAGGACGTCCGGAGGACCCTTCAAGGTGCCGTTGCTGGCTATCTGGCGCAGGCGTACATGAAGGACTGCCATGTGGTCCTGGGCGTCGCCAGGATGCCTCAGGGTGCCTTCCAGAGCTCGCTGGGCGCCAGTTGGATTACTGGCCATCGTGTGCCGCCAGGCGGCAACCCCAGCGCCCCAGGACGGCGACTCCTGTAGGTGAGTGACGACGTCGGGCATCACCTTGGCGATGGCCAACACCAGGTTTTCAGAGGCGGCAACCTGTGCGAGATAGTCGTACTCGGTGGCAAGCCGTTGGAGGGTGTCGCCCTTGGCGATTTCTGCCACTCGCACCTCGTGGGCAGTGCGCTCGGCTCCTTCAGCGGCCAGGACTTCGCCGAGGATTTGTCGCCAGTCCGTGGTCGGCCAGCCCGTCTGTGGTTCGTCGAGGGCCGGATTAGTCTCGCACACATAGGCGATGTTGCTGTTGCGGCCGCGGGTCATGCCGACGTAGAACAGCTCGCGGGTGAGGCAGCCTTGCGTCAGGACAATGTGGCTCGTGTCCACGGTAATGCCCTGGGCGCGGTGTGCGGTGGTTGCGTATCCGAGTTCGGCGGAGGTGCCGAGGTACCCCTGGTTGAGTCTGATGGTGGCTCCGGTGTCCACTCGGAGGGCGGTGACGCTGCCGTCCCTGTGCGGCCGCTTGGTGATGCTCAGGAGGGTGCCGTTGCGCAGATATTCGCCGTTGCTGTCGATCATCACGCGGTTGTTCTTGCGGGCGATGATGGTGTCGCCGCGCCCGGCGGTCAGGCCGTCGGCGAGGGTGACGGTGTGTTCGGCATCGACGCGGCCCGATTCAACGAGATCGGCGTGGGCTCGCTCATTGAGGGTGGTAACGGTGTCGTTGTCTGGGGCGATGAGGATGGATGACTTGCCGGAACGAAGGTCGGCGGACCATCCTCGGTAAGCATTCTCAACTATGTCCGTGTAGTCGCCGTGCTGGATGCGTTCTTGTGCGGTGTAGAGGTCGACGGCATCGATGTTGCCTTCTCGCAGTTGGAGCGATGCCGGGCCCTCCCAACTGTGGGTGAAGCGGTGGATGGTGGTGAGCTCCACGGCCTTGCCGTCTCGGTGCAGCCAGCCGAGCATGCCGCCGGCGTCAATTGCGTCGAGCTGGGCGGGATCGCCCACCAGCAGGAGTTTGGCACCTGCGTCTCGGGCCTGGAGGACAAGGCCTGCGAGTTGGATGGTGGAGATCATGGACGCTTCGTCGATGATGACGAGCTGGTCTTTTATGAACTTCCAGAGGGACTGCTGGACGGACAGCGCTGCCAGTTGTGCTGCAACGGCTGTGTGGCTGGTTTGTGGCATTGATTCAAGTGTGTGGAATCGGTCGGCACGGTTGCTCGCTCCTCGTCCAACGCTTTCATAGAGCCACTTGGCGACGTTCTCCGCAGTGATACCGAGTTCCTTTGCCAGGACTTCTGCGCTGGCTGCGGCCGGGGCAAGTCCGACGACGGTGCCCTCACCATGGGCTTGTTCCCACACGGCCTTGATGGCAGCCATGGTGGTCGTTTTTCCAGATCCGGCGGGGCCAACGATGGCGTCCAGCCTGTTGCAGCTGGACAACACGCATTCCGCTGCGGCGAGCTGGTCCGGGGCGAGCCCGTAGCTGGCCCGGTGGCGGTAGCTGGCGAGTCTGTCCCTTGACGCAGCAACTTGGACGGAGGGCCCGTCGGCGTCGTCCCTTGCGTCCACGACGAATCGTTCGTTGGCCAGGGTGTTGGCATCGGTGTAGAGGCGGGCGCCGTGGAAGTCAAAGACTGATTGGCCAGCGTATGCCAGATCGTGTGCAGCACTCGCAGGAAGTCTGTAGCGGGTGTCGTTGAGCGACACAGATTGGGATTCGGCCGCTGCGGTGACCGAATCGATGAGTCGGCGGCGATCCTCGAGGGATTCGCAGCGGATGCCGGCGCAGATGCGTTCGGCCTCGGCAAGGAGGTTCCAGCGGTTCCACGTTGACCTGCGCTGGGCGACTCCATCCCTGACCATGGCGGCGACCGCATCATTCCATTCCACGGAGACATCTGAATATCTGACGGGGCGTTGCCTGGATCGTTGGATCGTATTCTCGACGACGGCCCGTGGGTTTTGTCCCGTGGCGAGGGCGCGTTGTTGCCATCCTGCACGCAGTTCTGTTAGCGGCCTTGGCGATTCGTCCTTGGGCTGTCGGGTCGACAGCGTGGCAATCTGTCGGAGCTTGATGATGGTGGTGGCACTGGGCCGTTTGCCGTGCTCGCTGACCCAGTCCTGGGTAAGCCTGTCTGTTTCAGCGTCGATGAGTCTGGTCCGAATGGAAAACTCCTGGATGAGTTCGTGGTCGATTCCGGTCAATTCGAGACCTGAGTTGCGCCCCATGTCCGTGGGAGACCGGAAGTCTGCCTCTGTGCCGAGAACTCGCTTGAGTTCGTCCAGAAGCAGCCCGTTGTAATGTTCGCTTGCGGCAACGACAGCTTTGTAGAGCGTTCGGGAGTCGACGGTCGTCCACGCACCGTCACTACGGCGTTGAACTCGGTTGGCGATGACCAGGTGAGTATGAAGTTGTGGGTCGCCGGCGCGGGATTCCCAATGGTCGAATGCTGCCGCAATGGCACCTTTTGTGCCGACGTGAGCAACCCCGTTGCGCCCTGTCCGTGTGTGGATGACCTGATCCTCGAGCCAGGCAAGCACGGAATCCACAGCGCGGTGGTGGGCTCCAAGGACCTGTTGCTGGACGTCTTTGTCAGCGAGAGCCCACAGGACAGAAACAGATTTGGGTACGCTGAATGTGAGGTCAAATCCGGCCACAGCATGGCGCTGTTGTTCTTCACCGTTCCGGTGGGCAACTGTTGTTTGGCCGTGGGGTCGGCCAAGGACGGTCTGAGTGTCGGGATGCTGGGCGAGTGAAAATACGGCTTTGGCGTCTGCCACGGTCACCGCTTGATGCGGACGCCGACCGATGCCGTCGAGACCTCGGCCAAACCATCTGCCAGTTGGTGTCCCCGCTTTGACGTAGTAGGTAGTGGCGTCACCGAGCGGCTTGATAAGGTCATCCTGCATGGTGGTCTTGATGAGGTATTTCAGCCCGGTGGTGGCCGTCAGCCGGGACAGTGAGACAGTCATTGCTCGGGTACCAGAGTGCTGGTCCGCCACCCACGACGCTGAAAGATCTCGTTCGTCGCCTTGTCGAGCGGGAGGCCAAGGCGTGAGGACAGCTCAAGCAAGCGACCAGCAATCTGCATGAGTTCCTGGAAGTCAGCGCGCTGGCTATGGATGAGCCGGGCATTTTCCAACTGCAGCTCAGTTATTTGGGCCTTCAGTTCTGGGACTTCACAAGCAATATCGACATTGATTGACGCAAGGTCCCGCAGTCGGGTGCGTAGAACCTCGGTCTCCCGCTCATTCCGGTTGGCCTGAAATGCTAGCCGGTCCCGAGCCTTCCGTTCTGCTGCCTCCAGCTGCATCTGAAACCTGGCCGTCGTTGCTTCTAGGATGGTGCGGTTCTCGATGACTGCAGATTCAAGCTGCGCTCGCAGTGTCTGGGTAGTGTCGGCGTGGTGCCGGGCTCGCCACTCTCGATCTCGGTGCCGGCGTGAGCAAGTGGGTGAACAGTATTTCTGAGTTGTGCGACGCGGCTCAAAGACGGTTCCGCAGAGCCTGCAAGTTGTAGTTTCCATGCCAGTTCATGGGGCAAAAGGTGATCAACGACGTGTTTGGCCGTCGTGCCAAAAACCGACGGACAGGTCCTTGGATGCCAGACGTGTGAAGGATTTTTGGGTTGTTGCAGGAGCATGGTTGGCGGGGTGATATTGCTGTGGAAATTGGCATGGTGTTGGGGGCTGATTACGGTGGTGAGCAGTGGAAAATTGGTGGGATGGTGGTGGCGCAGGGGAGTGCCGCATGAGGTTTTCATGCGGCGCTGGATCTCAATCTTGAGGGTGATTATTGGATGGCGAGCCGGAGTAGTTCGATTTCTGAGGGGTTGAATCCTGACCAGTGGTGGTCATTGACGACGACGATCGGGGCTTGGGAGTAGCCGAGGTCTTGGATGTACTCGAGGGCGGCGGCATTCATCGTCAAGTCGACGGCACGGTAGGTGATGCCGGCATGATCCAAGGACTGGCAGGTGAACTTGCATTGCTGGCAACCGGGTTTGCCATAGACGGCGACGTCCATTTCTCTTGCCTCAGTTCTCTCTTCGAAATTCTTGGAGCTGTTAGTGCTGACTCCGATAGGCGGTGTTCTTGTGTTGGGCCCAGCCGGAAACGACGCCGGCACCGAGCATCTGGTCCAGCAGTCGGGCCAGATGGTAGTCGGGGTCGAACGTCAGGGCGACGTGCATGTAGTTCCCGGCGGCCGTTCCCTTACCCTTCCACCAGCAGATGAGCCCGAGCATCGTCAATGGCGCTGCCACATGGGCCGGGGCGGCGATGGTGAGCAGCCGCCGGAGCAGCTTTTCGGAGCTGTCGATCCGGTCCCATTGAGGAGCTTGCTCCGTGGCGCCGAAGAGGGTGGCTGCCATGGGCTCGTTGATGCCGGGCATGTCGGCCAGGATCTGGTCCCTGAGCCCGACGTACTGCAGCCCGGCGAGGACTTCGGCCAACTGCTCGTGGGTGGCTTCGGCGCTGTGGTCGATGAGTTCCGACCAGAGCTGGTAGGCCGCATGGAGGCCTTGGCCGGGGTTGGTGGCCAAGTCTTGCAACGCTGCATCGACCGCGTCGTGGTCGACGGCGGCGAACAACTCAGGGATGGCGGGCGTGTCGCTGGATTCGATGTGGCTGCCCTGATAGACGAGTTCGGCGTGCAGCATGCTGGACTCAATGGCAGTCAGCGGGGTTTCCTTACCGCACGTGGCGGGGTTGGCGCCGTCGTACGTGGCGAAGGATTCGGGGCCGACGATCCATACATCATGGACGAGCAACCCGGCAGTCGCGAGCCGACTCTTGAGCCCATGGACCACGGCCGTGAAGGGCTTGGGGGTGCCCGTGCCCCATGGCTGGTGGGTGAAGAGGGCGATGAGGACGGCGGTGGCATCGTGGTCGATACCGACGGCGCGGGCAACGCGCTCGGTGTAACTGTGGCTGACGTCATCGGTGGAGGGGAGGTTCACGCGGAGGGTCGGGCCGAGGGCCTTGCCCTCGAGGGCAACGCAGACGAGACTTTCCTTCGGCCAGTAGCCGAGGCTGTGGCCCATGTAGCTGATGGCATCGGCCGGGCTGCTGATTCTGATCGGTTCCATTGTCCTGCTCCTTTTCGGTGAACGGTGGCTGCTTGTTCGCGGCCGTCTGCTCCGTTGGTGCCTTCTGGTAAAAGGAATCACCGCTGGGTATTAGGGGCCGGAATGCAACTTGGGGTACCGGGAACGGGGCAAAAATAGTTTCGAGGAAATAAGCGACGCAGGAGCGCCGAGGAAGAATTTTTGGAGGAGGGGCCGGCGCGCAGCGCCCTGGTTGCGTGGAGGGCCCGCCCAGCGATGATGGGGTACCAGAAGGCACAACGTGGTTTGGCATGTGTTCATAGTGGTCCATGACTTTGGGCGGTCGTTTGAGCTGACCGATCGCAGTCTGGGGATGCTGCCGTGCCGTCGGACAATTTGCTTTCACCTATGTTCATAGGGCAAGCCAGCTTTTACTACATGACTCGACGCATGGATCGTAGGTAGAGTGCGATTTTCCAGACTGGATGACAGATGCTGGATCACTGGGCAAGGCCAAGTGGGGTCCCTGCGGGCTTGATAAATTCGGTCGGTGCCAGGATCTAGTGTGGTGTATATGGTCATTGATCCACACACTGTTTTCCAGGGAACTTTGCTTCGGCTCCAAGTGGCCAGGCGTCAACGAATCTACTTTCAGGACTTATGGACGCAGCATCTTCAATCGATGCCGTGGACGTTTTCACTTCAGCAAAACGACCATCTTGAGTACAGTCTTATGGCCCAGGTGGAGTCGCCAGTGCCTCCACGGCTTGGGGTGTATTTCAGTAGTTGGCTCCAACAGCAACGAGCAGCATTGGATAACGCACTGTATGCCCTCGCCGGCGTCAGGGGAGGTAGGTTCCCTCCCCTGGGCGGGGAGTTGATGGAGTTCCCGATCGCAGTATCCCTGAAGGAATTTAGTGGGCGGAGGACCGTGAAGGCCAAGGTCCTTGACAAAGAGACTGAATCGTTCTTGGAATCAAATCAGCCCTATTGGAGATTTCCCTATGGTGCGGCCCAGGAGCCACTGCTCAGCCCGTTGTATTGGCTCAATGAGATGGCACTCATCGACAGGCACCGCATGATGCATGTCGGGGTTGGCAGTATCCGTATTTCTAATGGCTTCACCCTGCATGCCGGCGTCGATCGGGTTGTGAAGCACGTAGCCGAGGAAGGACATATCTTCGCTGGGCGGATGCCGGTCCTGACGTTCACCACGGCGGAGCCCCTGCGCTCTACCAAGATCCGATTCGTCACACGCCCTGAAATCCTTCCTGAGATCGCAGAGTGGAGCGGGGCAAAAGCCTTAATTCCAATTTTTGACTATCGGCATTCTTCAACCGCAGGAAAAGTTCAATGGATTGAAGGCTACAAGCCGCTGGGCGAACGCATGGATGATATTGAGAACACCGTCAAGGACATCTGCACTGGTATGGTGACTCATGCAGGCTTCGATCTAAGCCCATTTAGTCATCTGTCGATGTCCGACTCATCTTCCCGATACCATCGTTTCGAGGCGGGTACTCCAGACTCTGCCCGGCGTCTCAACGGAGGCTGACGGCACGACAGAGTGCAGCCGACATATGCTCACGTCGCAGTGGCCACAATGGAAACGGTGTGGCCACTGCTGTGTCAGGGGCCGGCTCCGGTCTGCCGGCCCGAACTGTTGACGGGCGTGAAGCCGCGCTCCGCGTAACTGGGAAGGAGCGCTCATGGTACTGGCCGCCGGTAGCCAAGGTCGGCAATGACATAGGCTTTGCTCATGTCAAGACCTCTCGTAGAAACCATCGCGGACCAACTCTTCTTCACGACCGTGTTTATCGAAGCTGATACCCCGACAGGCGGGTCCACCGGAACTGGCTTCATCATTAACTACCCCGCTGGCAACGGTCAGATGATGCCGGTTCTAGTCACAAATAAGCACGTTCTCGCCGGGGCAATGCAAATTGCCTTCACCATGCCTGCCGTCGGGACTACGAACCAACCATCTGGTGGTGGTACGCGGATGTTGCTTACAGACTTCACACCCCAGATGTGGGTAGGGCACCCTGACGCGGGCGTCGACATCGGCGTCATGCTTTTCCAGAGCATCATAGCCGCGATGGAAGCCAATGGTGCCGCCCCGTTTTTTCGAGGTTTTACCCCTGAGTATCTTGCAACCGAAGACTTCGCCAACTCGCTCGATGCAATCGAACAGGTGACGATGATTGGATATCCAAATGGCCTATTCGACCAGGCGTCTAAGCTGCCCATCGCACGACGTGGGCAAACCGCGACCCCGATTTTCAACAACTACAACGGTCTGCCTGCATTCTTAATTGATGCATCGGTATTCCCCGGTTCGAGTGGCAGTCCGGTCGTACTCTTCGACCGTGGAACGTACACCACCCGTGACGGAACGGCCCATCTGGGTACACGGATGGCGCTCCTGGGTGTCGTTGCTGCTGTGCATACACGCAAGGTCAACGGAGTGGTGCAGATGGTCAACACCGGAGTTGCCACCTTTGACGACATGATAGATCTTGGAATTGTGTTCAAAACCAGCGCCATCCAAGAAGCAGTCTTCGAGTTGTTTGCAACTATTGAGATTTCTCTGTCTGTCGAAACAGTGCAGCCAAAAGAACTCGCATAACCGACCGTTGTCCCGGGACGCCCGTACTGACTCCCGTTGAAAGAAGCTTGCGATGGCTGGAGTCTGACGCTCGGCCGCGGGTTTCTTGCTACGAGCAAGTTTCATCTGGCCGCTGTGACACGGAGCTCTTGACCTGAAGCTGCGACTGCCCTCGTTGCTGCCGTCAAAACCTGGCTGGCGGTTCCGCAAATTACTTGGCAGCTGAACCTTGGCCAGTCAGCGTGCTGACAACGTCGAAGCAACTGGCTGATGCCTCTCTAATCCTGACAGCGGGATCGGGCTTCAGGATTTTCCCGCTGGCCGGCTCAACATTTGCTGATGCCCTTCCGCTGGCCGCATATGATTTCCATCCACGAGAGGTTGAGGTTGCAGACAAAGTCGATCTATTCTTCGTCAAGCCAACTTCGCTCACGCCTCAGCATGAGCCAGCCGCCGCTTCGAGGTCTGTGTGGAAAACCACCCCGAGTCGTCCTTACCTATCGAGAGGAAAGGACTTTGCCGGCCGAGGTCAGCTCGGCAGGCTTGCCGAGGAACCGGGGTGGAGTAAAGAAGATCTATCGGCACACTTTAGTTTCCATGCAGAGCGCGTCCTTGTTCCATACCGACTGTCCGGAACTTGCTGTTCAATATTGCGGCGCGGAAGGATCGCCCGAAGCCGCCAACTCTGCATGTCGACACCCATCCGAAAGCTGCAGAGTTAGCCGACTTTCAGCCCCTCGTCAAAGGACCTCAATACCAGTTCCAACCGGTCAAACATAGTGTCTCCGAACAACTCATCCGGCCCGGTGGGCGCCAGTTCGCTGTATGGGGATTCGTAAAGGGCACCGATTGAAACAAAGCCGTTCTCAGAGAGCTGAGTGGTGAGCACAGCCAGGAAGTCCAGCTGTGCGGCGTTGAAGTTTGCGCCGGCAATGAACTCAGAGAGGGCCTCCTCGACCGCAGCACGGTCGAGCCCCACCAACGAACGGACAAAGTGGGCCAGGCCCTCTGTGCGGGCCCGCGCCAGGTCTTCCGGTGTTCCTGCACCGCTTTCCTCAAGGATGCGTTCTAGCTCTGTCAGGTCCAGGGGAGTCAGTGGTTTGTTGCGGCGCAGGCGCTGCAGCGTGGCCAGATCAAGATGGGAGCGCAGGTACATCTGTGCCTTCTGGCGGTACCGGTCAAAGTTGTTTACTCCGGAGCGAACACCGTCGAGCTCGATCTCCACCAATTCGCCCAACTCATCTTCGAAGTTGGTGTACACCACATTGCGGCGTTTCTTCTCGATCAGGTGCACTAACCCGCGGAGTTTTCGCCGCACAGATTCCAGCCACTCAACGGAAACGGATGCCCACTCGTTGTCGTCGGCAATTTGCTCCAGCAGCCCCAGGACAGGCGAAATGGCCGGGTTGTTCGGCTGGACGGCCAGGGCAGCGGCGATGTCTTGGATCTTCTTTCGGTAGGCGTCCACAGCACCCGGGTCCACCAGGGACGCGAGCTGTGCGTTGAGCACGATCAGGTCGAAGCGCTTTGCCTCTTCTTTTTCGGCGGGTGCGCCCTGTCCGGCTACCTTGGCCAAGCCACGTTCCAGCTCGGCAACGTCGGATTCTGAAATTTCAGCCCAGCCAGCAGTTTCGGAGTATTTCTCAACGGCCTGACGGTGTGGCCTTACCAGGAAATTGCTGGCAGGCAGCGCGGAAATCTGGCCGGCAAGCTCGTGCGCCAGCTCCGCCACCAGCGACAGGGAGCCCATGCCGGCAGATCGTGCGGCACACAGCAGCTTGGCTCGGGTGGCGAACGTCGCCTCGGACAGCGACTTGCCTATCGATCCTTCGTTTCCGGGAAGTCCGGCGTTGAAGTATTCGGCATTGCGGCATAGGTCGAAGATGAAGAAATCCTGTTTGTCCTGCCCCGGGCCGAAGAGATCTGGGCGCAGGCGGGTGCCGCGTCCCAGCATCTGCCAGAACTTCGTTTTGGATCGGACCATTTTGAAGAATACCAGGTTGAGCACTTCTGGCACATCGATGCCGGTGTCCAGCATGTCGACCGAGACGGCAATAAGTGGGTTGTCTTCCGGCCGGCTAAAGGAGTCGATCAGGCTCTGGGCATACGTCTCCTGATACGTGATGACGCGCGCAAAGTGCCCCTTCAAGTGCGGATAGTTCTTGTCGAACTGGGCGGCGATGAAGTTCGCGTGGTCGTTGTTCTTGGCGAAGATGATGGTCTTGCCTAGCCTGTCGCCGCCAGCCACTTTGTGCCCGTGCGTCATGAGCACCTCGAGGGACTTGTTCACGGTGTCGGTGTTGAACAGCCAGCTGTTGACGACGGCGGGGTCAACTGCTGCGGGGATCTCGCCCTCCTCATCCCACTCGAGGTCGTCCCATTGGTCCTTTTCGGCCTCGGACAGGTCGTCGTAGCGGATGCCTTCGTAGGGGAATTTGAGCGGCACTGGCACTACGCGTGGCGGCACTAGGTAACCAGCATCGATCGCCTCGTCGAGTTCGTAGGCGAAGGTGGGGACGTTGTCCTCAATGTCGAACATGGAATAGGTGTTGCGGTCCACGTCAGCCTGCGGTGTGGCGGTCAGGCCAAGTAGCAGCGAGTCGAAGTAGTCAAAAATGGCCCGGTACTTTTGGTAGATGGAGCGGTGCGCCTCATCCACAATGATCAGGTCGTAGTGCCCAATCCCAAATGACGGCTCGCCATCGGCGCCCCGGGTACTGCCGGAAATCATGTTCATGATGGTCGGGTAGGTCGCCAGGTTGATGCGGCTGTCAGTGTCGTTGTCTCGCCCCAGAATCGCGGGCGCGCTGCCGGGCAGATGGGTCTTGAAAGCCCTTGCCGCCTGGGCCACTAAGGACACCCGGTCGGCAAGGAAAAGGATGCGCTTGGCCCAGTTTGCGTCCATGAGCAGTTTGGAAAGTGCGACGGCGGTCCTCGTCTTACCTGTTCCCGTCGCCATCACCACTAACGCCTTGCGGGACGAGGCCTCAAAGCTCTCCGTCACGGCCCGGATGGCCCCGTGTTGGTAGCCGCGCTCCACGATCTCGTTGTCGATTGGTTCTCCGGCCAGGTGCCGCCGCGTGCTCCGCCGCGCGACCATCAGTTCCAGTTGGTCACGCGTGTGAAAACCCTGGACGGGGCGGTCGCCGTATAGGGAGTCATCCCAGATCCACGTCTTATAGCCGTTGCTGTAATAGATGACCGGGCGTCGGCCAAACTTGGCCTCCAAACAGTCGGCGTACAGTTTGGCCTGCTGCTTGCCCACCAGAGGATCCTTGGTGGAACGCTTTGCCTCAACCAGAGCTAGGGGCAGCCCATCGGCACCCCACAGCACATAGTCCACATAGCCGACCCGGCTGGAACTGGGCATGCCGGTGACCGGATACTCGCGGTCCTCATCCTGTGTGAGCGGCCACCCGGCGTCGTGCAGGTCTTGATCGATGAGGTAGGCGCGGGTCAGTGCCTCGTCATAGTTATGGACGTCAGGGGTGGCTTGGTTGCGCTGTTTGGCGGCCGCAATCTGGGCCAGCGCCTCCTCGAGCTGCTGTTCCAGCGCCGTAGACTTCGCACGGGAGTCAGCAAGGTCCTTATCCTTGGCCGCGAGCTCGTCGGCAAGTCTTGCCACGGCTTCCATGGAAGAAGGAGCCGGCGTTGCAGTTTTCAGCTTCGGCTTGAGCAGCTCGAGATTGAAAATCATGCCGGTGGCCGGAAGGTCCGCAGCATTGATCGTGTAGGTGCGGGCCAGCCAATAGCAAACGTGGAAGAGTTCAGCCACGGCAAACTGCGAGTTCTGCGGGGAAGGATCAGTCTTGCCATGGACGGCGTTGTTACCGGCCTTGCGAATGGCGTTGAACTTGCTCGTGATAGTGCTGCCCACCAAAGCCTTGAACTCGGGCTGGTTCAGGAGGCCGTTGAAATCCCGCTGATACGGGTAGGGGATGGCGGATTCGTGCTCGTAAATCCAGTCCACAATGTGCTCGGCCGTGTGCCGGGCATACATCATTGACACGCGCGGATCTATCCATGCGAACTGCTCGGCCTTGCGGGCTCGCTGTGCCAGATCCGGCCATTGTGCCAGCATGAATGCAAAATTGCTTTGCACTTCCCCCAAGACTGCTCCGTTCGTATCAATGGTTGTTTCCTTGACTCATTGAATCATGCAGTGGTGACAGAACCGGAGTGCGTCCGGTACTTCGGGTGTGAGTCCAATCCGATCGAGTAGTTATGGGTCGCACATGGGACAATTCTGATCGTGACAAATATTCTGCAGCCGCACGCCTCAAGTCGAGGGTCCGATCGTCTCGCACATGAGTGGATGAATAATCTTGACCCCCAGGCAGCCGTCGGGAGCAAGCATCACATCGTCCCGAAGTTCCTACTGGCCCGCTTCGCCTCTGCAGCTGGTCAGCTGCGAGTTCGAAACAGGACAGACGGTAAGGTCTCTCTGCGGGCGATCAGTGATCTGGGTGTGCGTGACTATTACACTGCCGTCAGCAAAAATGCCATCCTCGACTCGAGATTAGAGTCAATGTTGAGCGCGGTGGAAGGCGGAGCGGCCAAGATTTTCCGGCAGCATCTCGACTTTCGGACGTTCATGCGTCCGCGTGCGTTCACTCCAGAGGAACGCGCGACCCTTGATTCATTTGTGGGAATGCAGGCCGTTCGAGGCATGCGTGTTCGACGCTCGATTGAAGTGCTTGCTGACTACACAGTTAAACTCCTCAACGCGGACAAGATCACCGAAGAAGACATCCATGAGACCGACTTCGTTCCGCACCCCAATGAGCACCTAGCCATGTTTGGAAAACTGTCAGAGGGAGCGGGGGGAGGTACTCGGATCACGCCCTGCCACTTTCATACGCCTCGACAGGCCGCTCCTGATCATTGGCGACGAGCCAGTCCTGACCGAGAAGGATGACGACGGTTCCGGACAGGACAGCATCATGCCATCAAACAAGTCTGATGGAGAGTTTGTGCTGTTTGAGGGAGGTATCGGATTTTCAAACGCAGAGACCATCCTGCTTGCCATCTCACCGTCCGTCGTTTTGGCATATGGGCCCTCGGGCTCGGCGGACATGCCAATAGAAATTGAGCTGACGGGTGAGGACGCGGAGTCCTTCGCCGAGGAGCACAACGAGCTCATTATTGCTCAAGCAATTGATTGGGTCGCAGCCAGTCCCGACCATGTTGAATTCACGTCAATGGATATGCCAGCACCAAGCCCGTTGCTCACTGTACGTGACTATGGCTCCTCGGCCGCAGCACGGGTGAACTCAACACCAGCAAGGCGCCCGATGCGTCGTGTCCGTCCAGACGACGTCCTTGAACAGGTGCTGAGCGAGTAGAAGACCAGTGAGGAATTGGCTCGTTCTGTATTTGGCTGGTAAAGATTCGGGATCTTGGTACGGATTGCCGTCCGTGCTTCGTAGCCATCGGTCGGTATTCAAGTCTGTGGAAACTGTTCGGGGGTGGCTCCTGAGATTTAGAGTTCACCGCTGAATGCCCGGTATTGAAGGGATGAGGAAAGGGTGTCCAATTCGGCCAGTTGAGCGCGGTACTGCTCCTTTAAACTGTCGATGCCGGCCACTCGCCTAAGGAAAGTCTGCTGAAGGTCCAGCGGGGGCACTGGAATGCTTACCGACATGAGTTTTGCTTTGGAAATATTGACCATGGACTGGGCGGAACCCGTCGCCATAGATTGAATCTCTTCACGCTGATTCTGGTTTTGCAGGACAGATGCTAGATAAGTGTTGGTGATGATCGAGGAATCAGCAATTCGAAGGCGAAAAATCAAGTCAGGAAGAAGTAGTTGGCTCCGAGTCTTGTTGACCATGCACACAGCTGCCACCAGCGCGGGGGTATTTTTTCTTGAGAACAAGACGTCCCCTGCCTCCACTTCGAATCGGCGGTCCGGCTCGCTTTCAGCCAAAGCCTTGTTCTGTGACGGAAGCCAAGATTGGGTCGAGATGGCACCCAGCTTTAGAATTCCCCATTCGTTGCTAGCGGCAGGTCGCGCGAGACAAACCGGACTTTTACCACTTTCGATAGCTGACAGCAGCTCAGACAATGGCTCTTTTGTCCATCTCATCTCGTTGGCAACAGGGTCGCCAAACATCTCGTCAAAGATCGACTGCGTCAAGGTATTGAGGTGGGCGAGGGCTTCGCGGCGCTGAGTGCGGAGCTGGTCGGCCTTGTCCAGGATGGCCGCGATCCGGCGCTGCTCGGGGAGTGGTGGCAGCGGAACTTGAAGTTCGGCCAGTCTCTGGAACGAGATTGATCGTCGGCGTTCGGCCGAACCTTTGCCCAAAGACGGATAGGTAGCGAGTGCCTTGGGACTCTTTAGGAAACGTACGAGGTAGTCGGCGTCGACGAGGCTGTGGTCGACGCGAAATGATGTATACATCGGGCTGACGAGGGCGTCCTCAGGTGCAATACCGATGGACCCTTCATCCAAGTGAATGGTGGCGTAGGCGAAGTCGCCGGATGAAATCAGTTTGTAGTTGGAGAGTTCGCGGCTGAACACTTGTTTTGAGAAATATTCAGCGCTCGGTACGAATCCTCGATGCTTGGTCACCGAATAGACAGGGACATCAATTCTGTCACCGGCCCTGGCTGAGGTGCTCGCTGCAATCGATCCGAGGAAAACGTTGGTGGTTCTTTTTTGCTGGAGAGCTGTCACTTGAGCAGCTCCCGTAGCTCGGCCATCCCAGTGAGGATTGAGGCTTCCAATTCATCAAGGGCACCAAGGATATCTTCGGGGGACTGGTGGTCCACCTCGTCGTACTCGACTTCCTTGTAGCGGTTGAGCGAAAGATCGTAGTCGTTTGCTTCGATCTCGGAGCGCGGGACGCAGAAAGACTGGTCGGTGCGCGCGCGGGTGAGCTCCGACGTCGAACGTGTCATCCAGCGGGAGAAGACATCCTCAAGGTCGGAGGAACCCAGGGGTGTGCGCTTGTCGTCGAGGGAGAGGCCGTCGTTCTTGACGTCGTAGAACCAGACGTTCTCGGTGCCGCCGGCGTTGGTCTTGGTGAAGAACAGGATGGCGGTGGAGACCCCGGCGTAGGGTTTGAATACGCCGGAAGGGAGCTTCACGACGGCGTCGAGCCGGTGGCCGTCGACGATCAACTTGCGCAATTCCTTGTGAGCCTTGGTGGAGCCGAACAACACGCCGTCAGGGACGATGACCGCTGCGCGGCCGCCGGGCTTGAGCAGGCGCAGGAACAAAGCCAGGAACAGCAGTTCCGTCTTCTTCGTCTTGACGATGCTCAGGAGGTCCTTGGCGACGTTGTCGTAATCTAGGCTGCCAGCGAACGGTGGATTGGCGAGGATGAGGCTGTACTTCTCCTCTTCCGTTTCGTGCAGGTTGGCGAGGGAATCCCGGTAGGTGACCTCGGGATTCTCGACGCCGTGCTGGAGCAGGTTCATGGCGCCGATGCGGAGCATGGTGTTGTCGAAGTCGAAGGCGTGGAACTGCTCGTTGTGGAAGAACTTTGCCGTCTCGGCGTTGGTCAGCAGCGTGTCATTGTTATCGCGCAGGTACTCGGCGGCCTGGACCAGGAAGCCGCACGTGCCGGATGCGGGGTCGCAGATTTCCTCGAGTGGCTTAGGTGCTTGCATCTTCACCATCAGGTCGATGATGTGGCGGGGGTGCGGAACTGGCCGTTGGTGCCGGCTGTGGACAGCTTGGAGAGCATGTACTCGTAGAGATCGCCCTTAGTGTCCTTGTCGGACATGTCCATTGCGCTGATGATATCGACCACGGTGCCCAGCACATTAGCCGTAGGGATGGTGAAGCGAGCGCCTTCTAGGTGCTTGGCGTAGCTGGTCGCCTCGCCACTCTTGTTCGTAGGCAGTTCCTCCCGCAAAAACGTGAAAACGCGCTCATTAAACCGCTTAAACATGATCTCGGGGGACAAATCCTTGAAGTTCTTCCAACGAAGGTCACTCCACGGCCGGCCCAGTTCGTCGTTGCCCAGCGGGAACGGCAGATTGTGGGCCGTTTTTCCGGTGCGCAATGCCTGCTTCTCGGCGCGGGTCTGCGCCTCGTCCAGCCGCTTCAAGAAGAGCAGGTACGTGACCTGTTCAATAATTTCGATGGGGTTGGAGATGCCGCCGGTCCAGAACGTGTTCCAGACCTTGTCTACCTGGGACTTGATTTCACCTGTAATCACGCCTTCGAGTTTAGCTGCGGAATTCATTGTGCCGGACCGGATGGCCCCACTGGGTGTTCGTTCAGCAACTACTGCTGCAAGTGATTCCGATGAAGCTCAGCGGTACAGGATTAACTGCACCGACACGGCGCTGGTTGGCCTACGGCATCAGGTTGTCTCTGTGGTGCTCTTCGGTGACTTCGCCGACGGTGTCCGTAGACCGCCGACAATCAGTCCAATTGTGGAACCCGCCGTGAGTTGTGGCGTCAAATAGGGAACTTCACCGTGCTGAAAAGGGGGAGTGATTTCAGGAGAAGATTTTGCTGAATTGGGGGAGTAAAGGGGAGTTGGGCCGTTTTTGGCCTTAAACGGTCCTGACCTGCGGAACATAACCGCATGTCAGAGCCATTTTTTGGTGCCCCGGGCGGTGTCTGGTTTCAGGACATCGTTGACAGTTGCCTAGGTTGGCGTCAGGCTGGCGATTTGATGTGCCGGGACATCGTTGACGGCATTGATGATGGGTTATGTCGTCTTTTGATCAGAATCGGGTCGTTGTCCTTGCCGTCCTTGAGACGGGATTGTCTCCTGCGGAGGCGGCACGCCGTTTCAAGGTCAGTCGGCAATGGGTCCATGTCTTGCTCATACGCTACGCACAGGGCGGTGAGGCGGGACTGGAGCCTCGCTCGCGGCGCCCGGCCACGAATCCGGCGGCTACCCCGGAAGAGGTGCGGGCCAGGATCCGGGAACTTCGTGATGAATTGGCGGCGGCCGGGTTAGATGCCGGCGCGGAATCCATTGCCGACCGGCTCGGTCGTGAAGGGGTCCGTGTTCCCGCGGTTTCGACGATTTGGCGGGTCTTGCGGGCCGCGCAGCTAGTGGTTCCGCAGCCGCAGAAACGTCCTCGTTCCTCCTGGCACCGTTTTGAAGCAGCCCAACCTAACCAGACATGGCAGTCCGACTTCACCCACTGGGTGCTGGCGGACGGGACCGATACCGAGGTCATTTCCTGGCTCGATGACTGCTCCCGGTACCTGCTCCATATCAGCGCTCACCCGCGCGTCACCGGGATCACTGTCACGACCTCGTTCACCAAAACCGCCGAAGAATACGGGTATCCGGCCTCGACACTGACCGATAACGGCATGGTCTACACAACTCGTTTCGCGCACGGCAAAGGCGGGCCCAATGCGTTCGAGTATCTGTTGAAGCGGCTCGGGATCAGCCAGAAGAACGGTGCCCCGTACCATCCACAAACGCAAGGGAAGATCGAGCGCTTCCATCAAACCCTCAAGAAATGGTTAGCGATACAACCCCCAGCAAGGACCCGCGTGGATCTGGATGCGCAGCTGGCACGCTTCCAACACATCTACAACCACGAGCGACCGCACCGGGCCCTGGAGCGGAAAACACCGGCGGAGGTATACACCTCACTACCCAAAGCAGTACCGGCCCAAGCCCAGGATCAACACTGGAGGGTTCGCTACGACAAGATCGACAGCACCGGCACGGTGAGCCTGCGCTACTCAGGGGCAATGCGCCACCTGGCTATCGGCCGGACCCACCAGGGCAAGCGCGTAATCGTGCTGATCGCGGGCCCCGACGTCATGATCGCCGACATCATGACCGGCGAGATCCTCGCCGAACACACCATCGACCGCAACAAAAGCTACCAACCCAAGAAAAAACAAAAGCTCCCTCCCGAAGGAGAGAGCTTCTGTCAATGATGTCTCGCTACATCAGTCAACGATGTCGCGACACATCACATGGTGCCCCGGGCGGGAATTGAACCCACGACCAAGAGAGTAGGGAGCCATTTTCCCAAACGCCATGAGAAGTCTGCGCCGGCGAACATGACGACAATGATGCTAGGGCGCCGGGGGATTTGGGGTGCCTATGTTGGCCGTTGCCTGGTGGACGTGAATCAAAATATGGATTGGCGTTCGAGGCCGTAGGCGTGTCAGCAGCAGTTTGGGAAGTAAGGGATATGGTGGCGGACATCGCTGAGGAGACGAGATATTTGGCGACCGGACAGCCAGGTTTGGCCAAGGTGATTAGCTTACAGCTGACGTTGGTGTTGCTATCGAAGTTCTTCACGGGGTGACCGATGATGTCGCCGTTGTGTTGCATGGCGGCTGCGATGGTCGGGCGGCCAAGTAGAGGTAGATGAGCGAGGAAAAGGCCCAGCTCGATCTGCGCAGTGTGGTGGTCGCGGATTCCGGCGGTAGGTACCTTCCTCGCCCTCGGGCCTGGCGATGCTTGGCAGGGGGGCAAACTATGCGAGTTTGGGATAGATTTCGTTTTTGAGTCGTCCAGTAGTCCAGTCGTCCAGTCGTCGCGACGGGCAGCCCATCGCAGCTTCGGACAGAATAGCCTACAGGGAAACTTGGACTCAAGTGAAGTGTGAGTCACTGCTCTAGAGGACAATCTGGGGCTTGAAATCAACGACCAGCGTCGGTGCAACTCAGTGTAGACTCACGACAAATTACTTAGAGCCAACGATTGGGGCACAAATGGGGCTAAGCGCTGAACCTATACAGCAGAAGGGCATTGATGGCGTCGCACTGGCGAAGCGGGGACTTGAAAGTACGACCTGGATCGAGCTTCCGTTCAATGCATACAGAAACGACTCCATCTGTCGCGTTCAACTGCTCCAAGGAAGCAAACTTTTTGATATGTTTGGATTCATTTTTGGAGAATCGAATGTACCTCTCTATGTTGAAGCCAAGAATTTTGATGGAAATGCCAGTAAACTTGACGCATACTATAGGGAATTTTTGGCCCACGCCTATAGTGCGACTGCTCTAGCGAAAAAGAACAACACCTCCGAGCGTGCCGAGTTTATGTTCGTTACAACCCACCCTTTTGGAATCGGCAAATGGGTGGACAACTTCAAACCCTCTCGAATAAGAGAGGCTTTGGGAGAGTTTAGTGGCGTACTTAATGGTGCTGAGATTGACGACAACATATTGAAGGAAACATCAGACCTTGTTCACCTTCTGATACTTAATGAACGTCAAGAGCGATTTATGCTCACCGCTTCCGAGCTAAGTCGCATTGAAGAAGTACTTGGGAGGAAAGCGTCATGACTAAGTCAGGAGATTTCCAACAGGAAGTCCTATCAGCTCTTAATAACAGCTCTCCACAATCGGTTATAACGGGTGTCAAAACCGCTGTCGCTGAAAAGCTCATGGAGCTGGACGAGCGAGTGGATGTCGTTTTCACTGACTACTTTAATCATTCCTACATGCCGGACATGGTTCTAAATTGGAAAGAAGGGGGAAAGCGAAAAGAGCGACCGCTTTTTGTTCGCACTGACACAGACCCGGCGGGTATAGCCGCCGACATACATGGATTGATTACCCGATCTCCGTTAATCATTGCTGTGGATGAGCGCAGCTCGGGACAAGTGGCACGTGAAGCTATTCAAGTGGAGCAGAAGATCAAACGTGTGGATCTCCTAATCACAGATACTGGTTCTCTCCAAACGCTTTCACCAAAGGACGGAAATCTCACAAACGGCTACGACTTTTCGAAGCTAGTTGGGCAAAATTTCTTGAGCGGAGGCCGCGGTTATATAGGGCAGCACGAAGCCGCGACCATCTCTTCCGCGTCCGTCCTTTCTGATGCATCTGAATCCTTCGAAGAATTCGACAGTGCCGTCGATCAGTTTTTCATGGAAGATGCTGCCCTGCGTCTGAAACGATCGACTGGTCTCGTGCGAGATGTAATGCGTGGCAATTTTGCTGAACTCTCGCTCGCTGGACAATTCAGCCAAGCTGAATTGCGGACAGTGCTACCACTTCTGTTGGGCAATCCAGAGGCGCGTGAAACGCAACATCTTTGGGAGGAGCTTGGAGATGTTATGTCTCTATCAGACCTTTTTGACATAGCCGTTGACCTTGAAACCCTGGACGTTTCTCCCCTACTTAATGCAAACATCACCAAGTGGACCGCGAAACGCAGCCAGGTAGTCATGAATATGGTCTCTCCTAATGAAGCGGCTGAGGGGCGCGTGGGCGATCCCGAGGGTTACCAGCCTGATGAAGAACCGGTCTGGAAGCTCTGGCGAGGACTGGTTGCCCTTGACATCAAGGATTGGAGAATTCTTTTTGCGGATGACGCCCGCAAACTGAAAGGCCGTATGTCTGGCGGGACCATCCCTCAGTGGGAGCAACTGGCCGAAATTCTTCCTTCATTCAAGATTAAGGCAGTTGATCTACACGGCCTGTCTCGGAGGGTTTCCATATCAGCTGAAAAGTCCGGCGACATCTACGGGGACATATCATCAGTTACCGATGCATTGGACGAGAGTTTCTATGTGCCTCGTATTCAAATTCAAAATTCCTTGGAGAATGACGAAACTACAACCCTCGTGGAATTTTCAGAAATGCTGGTAACGAGCTCGTCGTCCGATACTTTGGCGAGCCATGCGCGGGCTTCAGTTAGACTACTTCTTCATAATAGAATAACTGACACAAGTGAACTTGATGCAAGAATCATTTCCGCATTGGGCAAAAATGACTATAGTTCTCCTGAAGCTGATCAGACGATTGAAATCGATGAGTATGATTCATAATAAATATCTGGGCGACAAATCGACATAAAAATCTAAGCGCCTAATTGACCACCTATTTCTAAATGTGGAATTGCTGAGAATTTGCCAATTTGGAATAATGGGATGCAAATTCGTCGTATTCGAATGTAGATACTTCAAGCGGTATTTTGCGTTCCGGGATCCACGCTTTTATATGGGGGCCGCTTAAAGTTTTTGGACGCAAGCCATTTTCGTAGCGATATATTCGCTGGGTAAAGACCCTTGATTCGCAGACCCAATAACCGGCGTAAGAGTCAGTTTCGATGTGAGACTATTTTCGGGGTTTTGAGCTAATGTAGACAAATTTGGTGATTTATGAGTTCATTTCCCATTGATGATTTCCTTATGTTGACGCCGTCCTAAAAGGTTGCCAGTATTGCCGATGTAAAAGGGTGCCACTGGCGCCGGTTGAAAAGTAGTCCACTTGTGGTTTCGTGCGGTTAGCTGTTGCGGAGGTTGCGTGGGTGATTGATCTCGAGGCATGGGCTGAGATTCGGCGTCTTCATTTGGCGGATCGTCTTTCTGTTCGCGAGATCGCCGCTCGGATGGGGTTGGCTCGAAAGACTGTGGTTCGGGCCCTGGCCAGTGAAGTCCCTCCGGTGTATCAGAAGAAGCCGCGTGGCTCGATTGTCGATCCTTATGTGGATGAGATGACACGGATCCTGACGCAATATCCGCGGATGGGTGCCCCAACATTGGCGCAGCGGGTGGGCTATACCGGTGGGCATTCTGTTTTCAGGGCCAAGGCCTCTCAGATCAAGGCGGGCCTGGCGATTCCTGATCCGGTGGATCATCTTCGCTTTGATCCTGGTGAAGTCATTCAATGTGATCTGTGGTTTCCGAACGAGAAGATTATCCCATCGGGGCACGGGGCCATGTTGTCTCCTCCGGTTTTGACCATGGTTTCGGGTTACTCGCGGTGGATCATGGCGCGGATGCTGCCTTCTCGGACCACTGGTGACCTGGTGGCGGGTATGTCCTCGTTGCTGGAGGGTTTGGGTGCGGTTCCGGCATCGTTGTTGTGGGATAACGAGTCTGGCATTGGTCGGGGCGGGAAGCTCACCGACATGGTTCAACAGTTCGCAGGCACCCTGGGCTTGTCAGTGAAGCAGACGAGGCCCTATGACCCGGAATCCAAGGGCTTGGTCGAGCGGGCCAATCGGTACGTCCAGGAGTCGTTCCTCCCTGGCCGGGTCTTTGCTTCCATGGAGCACTTCAATACGGACCTGGATGAGTGGCTGATCACGGTGGCCAATCACAGGAAAGTCCGGCGGATAGGTAATACGTCTCCGATCGCCAACATGAGCGATGAGCTGGTGGCCATGCGCCGGCTACCTCCTTTGATGCCCCGTGGCGGGTTCACTGATCGGCGAAAGCTCGGACGGAACTACCTCTTCCGGGTTCTGGGTAATGACTACTCGTGCCCTCCGGAGTTCATTGGCAGGTTGATTGACATCCATGCAAGTCTCACGACGATCACTTTCACCTACGCGGGCCGGGTGGTTGCTGAACATCCTCGCTGTATCGATACGGGACAAACCCTTATCAATCCTGCACATGTCACCGCCGCAGGGCAGCTACGCAGAGCGTTCCAGGAACGGCCGCCGGCCCTGCCGATACAAAGTCCTGGCAATCAGGTCGAGTACCGTTCATTGGCCGACTACGACAAGGTATTCGGCATCACCTTGCACGACATCCCGGATGAATAACCACACAGGCAAGGACACCTCCTCGATGACCCCAACTCAGAACCGGCCAGCCAGCCTATCCGAGATTCCATACCTGGCACGGGCGATGAAGGCCACGGTCATTACCGAGGTCTACGAGTCGATGGCTGAAACGGCGCGTGAGAACGGATGGAGCTACGAAGAATACCTGGCCGCGGTCATGGATCAACAAGTCGCAGCCAGTGTTGCCAACAGCATCAATACCAAGATCCGGGCTGCAAAGTTCGGTCATGAGAAAACACTTGAGGGATTCATCTTCGAGCATCAACCCACCGCGCCCCGCGAACTCATCAGCCACCTGGCAACCTCAACGTTCATTGCCAAGGCAGACAACGTCGTTCTCCTTGGCCCGCCAGGGGTAGGCAAAACTCACCTGGCGATCGGTCTCGGCGTCAGGGCATGCCACAACGGATACAGCGTCTACTTCGATACAGCCAGTGGGTGGCTCCGCCGCCTGGCAGAGGCAGATTCCCAAGGACGCCTCGAGGCGGAACTCAAACGCATCAAAAAGTACAAGCTCATCATCATCGATGAAGTCGGTTACCTACCCTTTGACATTGATACTGCGAACCTGTTCTTCCAACTCATCAGCTCACGCTATGAGCAAGGCTCTGTGATCGTGACTTCCAACCTCGAGTTCGCCCGATGGGGCGAGCCCTTAGGGGATGAAGTGATCGCGTTGGCCACGATCGATAGGCTCATTCACCACGCCGAAGTCATCGCGCTCAAAGGCGCCAGCTACCGCACCCGCCACCACACCAAACGCACCCCCGCTCGATAACCTGGTCGCTGCAAGATCGAAGTCCTGTGGTCAATTACCGGCGGAACAAACTACGCTGAGGTCTCGCTGTGGGAGGTAACCGCTGGCTCACAGTTTGACGACGGAAGCTGGTTCCTGTCATCGAGTCAGCAATGCGTCGGCGTGCTTGGTTGTCTGGCGCCGGGCAATGAGATTGTCAAGGAGAAGGTAGAGGGCCCCGACGGCAAGAAGTAGAAGAATGACGCCGACACCGTTGACTGCCACAGTGGTGAAACCCAGCTTTGTGATGTTCACGAACGGGTACGGGTAAAACCCGGTCACCGCGCCCTGCGCGATGGTCAGGACGATGTACGAGGCGGGCCAAAGTGCGGCCAACAGGAGTGCCCTCCAGGTGACTCTCGGGTGCGGCCCGAAGAAGATCCAACCCAGGATGGCGAAGATCGGAACAACGTAATGCAATCCAATGTTGGACGCGGAGGCGATGCCCGTGAAGGCCGCCAGGGGCGACAAAATGAAGTGGTAGATGGCGAGGGTGACGGTGATCCCGAACATCGACCCGATGCGCAACACACGCCAGAATGCACCATCGCGGTCGGGGCGCATGAAGAGCATCCCCGTGGCGACGCCGACAAAAATGTTTGATTCGACGGTGAAGTAGCTAAAGAACTCGAAGATCCGTTGCCCGAGCGGCGCATTCGAGGGCCCGAAGCCAATGTTAACGTTCCCGATCACGAGGAGAAGCTGGGTGCCAACCGACAGGATCACCAGCAGCACCGTGGCGGCATGCCAGAAGCGGGCAAGGGTGCGATTTGGAATGATTCCGATCATTTGGCCAGCCTACCCGTCAGCCTTCCTCGCGGCTGGGAATAGAAATGCAACTGACATGGTGTTGGCCAATCATTGCTTACTCGGCGTGACCGTCCCGCAAGCCGATCGTGCTTTGGAACACTGTCTACCTAGAACGAGCCACAAACGAAGTTGGCAGCCACGATCCGGAATTCGACGACACGCTCCTGCAATATCTCTCACCCCTGGGCTGGGAACACATCAACCGCACCGTCGACTACACCTTGCGCAACAACGCCAAACCAGGCACAGGCGAATTCAGGCCCGTGCCCCCTCGAATCGGCATTAGCGTACGATTTCTTCCATTTCCTGAAGCCACCCCATCCAGCAGTCCAACCTTCACGCAAGTCACCATGACGAGCGAATGCACAAGTCACCGCGCAGCCAGTGGCACCCTTTTACATCGGCAAAACTGGACTACTTTTTATCCGGCGTTAACAAAGGGCATTAAGACTGATGCGGCCGCTGACAATTCCTGCGACTATCCCTTAGGGTGAGTGCATGTCGCCCCAGTCGTTCTCGCTTCACCCGGCGTGGGACCGGATGTACTCGTCCGGAATGACCGTGCAGGAGATCGTGGACTTCACCGGACGGGCCCGCTCCACCGTGCACCGGCACCTGCAGCTCCGAGAGAGGGTCAATGAGGGCCTCCGTGCTGTGCACGACTCTGCCAGAGAAGCCCGCGACCCCGACTGGTCGCCCACGCGCTGGCAGTACAGGTACAAGGAAGTCCAAGACTTCTGCAAGTCGAATGGGAGGCTCCCCGCCGTCCACGGCGATGAAGTTGAGCACGGTCTAGCTAGTTGGGTCAGGAGCCAGTTCACCTTGCATCGTCGCGGAGCTTTGCCGGCCATTAGAATCACGCAGATGGACATGGCCCCGGGCTGGGACGAAACTCCGCCGCGGACAGCCCTTGATGACCATTGGCGGAATCGTCTCTGTGAGTTGGCGGTGTTCGTCGCCGAGACTGGACAGATGCCCGGCTATAAGAAGTTCAGCGGGGAGCATGAGCATGTCTTGGGCGTTTGGCTTCACACCCAACATCAAGCCCGCGCTGAGGGGCGGTTATTGGCGTGGCGTCTCGAGGCACTCGATGCGTCCTTCTCCGGCTGGCGCAGTAGAGAGTAGCTGGCGCCGCTATAGCGCACCTGTTGTATGGTCTCGGTAACAGCCTTGGGGGTACGAGACTTTGATTAGTAAGAGATTGGTGGGATATCAAACACGCAGGTTTATGCGGCACGTTAGTTCCAATTTTCGCCTACGCCATCCCCATTCCTTCGATCCGGGGCTCGCGGCTCATGGGCGGCTGGTAGGCAGAGTTCTTGTTCATGGCCCAGGGTGCAAGGATGCCGGCGCCGACCATTTGGTCGCTGAGTTGGGCAAGTCGATAGTTGGGGTCGGCTTCCAGCGCGTGCTGGAAGCATTGGTGGGCACGGGATCCTTTTCCTTCCCACCACTGGATGATCCCAAGACTGGTAAGTACGGGGGCAGCGTCAGTTCCACCGGCGCGGGTGTATAGATGGAGCAGAACCTCCTGGGCGCGGTCGACGCGCTGCCAGTGAGGCGGACGTTTGGTTTGGCCGAGCAGCAAGTCGCCAAGGCTGTCCTCCAATCCAGGAATGTCGGCCAAGAGTCGGTCACGCACGGCGATGAATTTGAAGTCTGCCAGCAACTCTGCGGATTGTGCATCCGTTGGCAGGGTGGCACCATCGATCACTCCAGCCCACAAGATTCGCGCCTCGGTGGTGGCATCCCGCGGAGACATGGCCTCGATGCGGAGGCAGTTTTTGAACACCTCTTCGCTCAGGTCCCGCCGAGCCAGAATGGGGATGCGGATTCCTGGGCCGGGCTCAATGCTGGAACCGCGAAACACCAGTTCCGCGTTGAGCTCGCTCGTCTTGATAGTTTCCAGGGGAGTGCGCGCCAGCGGATCAGGAACAATCTGGAAGTAGTTGGTGAATGAGGTCTCGCTGATGATCCAGCCGTCGCGGACTTTGATGTTGTGCTGTGACAGCTCCCCGGCCAGGATTCCAATGACGCCTTCATACGGATGTTCATCCATCGCTTCCCACGGGGCAGGCGTGAAGATTCCAAAAACGACGCCGGTTGCCTCACGGTCGCTGGCAATGCACTTGACGACGTCATGCACATACCTTGCGGTGTCCGCTCCCTCTTTGGGAAGTCCCACCCGAAGAGTCGAGCCAATCCGGCGGCCGTCCAGGGTAAGGCAGACCAGGCTTTCCTTTGGCCAATATCCGAGGGTATGCCCCATGAGGCTGATGAAGTCTTCCGGGGTCTTGATGCCGAGCCGTTCCACAATTCCTCCGACCAATCACGGGTCATGAGCCGAAGCTCCTGTCACCAGTTCATGGGCCGGAGGAGGTAAAACGACGTCGGGTCAGCTGGGTTCAGCGGCCAATCAGTGTATCTTCAATGTGACTGACCAACGCCAATGATTTAGGTCTGAGGGGGCGTTCTGGCCGCTTGAATTCACAGTCCCTGACTTCGATCACTCTGCGGTGCAATCGCCTCACAGGCTTGACCGCCAGGAAGTCAAGAAGTGAAATCTCGTTGGGGTTGAGGACGACATCGCTGGTCCCAGTGGTTACCTGCCGCCAGGTGGTGTGAATCTCAATCAAGAGCAACCGTGCTTGTAAATCTCGCAGAAGATGCTTGACCGGACGGCCCAACCGTGGGAGGACAATGCCAATGCCGACTAGCACGACGGCGGACGTCTCCGCCACACCATTGAGCGAGTTCAAGAAGGATAGGGGGTCGTTGCCGCTGTCGTGCGCGGCCATGACCATCCCAGAAAGTAGCCGATCCACGAGCGTGAGGCAAAATGCTGCGATCCCCAGACCGATTAGCCAGAATCCCAGGCGAAAAGTTACCGCATGCAACGAAGCGGTGTGACGATGCAGGATAAACGTGATGTCGAGGCACGCCCAAAGGATGAACAAGGATCCGGTCCAGAGAAACACCTGCATGCCGAACTGGTCACCGTAGGTGACTGGCAAGTTCTGATCGGTGCGGTCCACACGGCTTGTGAGAAAACCGACGGTGACTGCTATCCCGGCCACCGTCATTGCCGAGTTTCCAATTGCAAGTTGGTGTCGCCGTCGTACGTTATCGGTAAGAGCAGCCAGCATAATGGCCGCGCGGAACTGCCAAAACCCGGTCAACAGAAACAGCAGCAGGACGAGGCCGACGGTGTTGTGCCCGCCCAGCACAGGATCCACCGCGTAGTAGACCGGGGCCAAGTGAAGTGTGCAGGCCGCTGCCGCAAAGACTGTGGCGCGGAACAGATGGGAGCGGCGGGGGTCGACGATGGCCGTGAGTCGGACGATGGCCATGGCCCACAGTGTCAGCGCTGGTACAAGGAGCATCAGCCGAAGGCTTCCTGGAGTCCACCGGGTTCGTCAGGGTTCTTGCGGCCATTGCTACTGATGCGGTCAGCGAGAAGATCGGCCAGGATCTCGGCAGTTTGCTCTGCATCGTCGCTGAGGCTCTTCCGGCCCAAGAGTTTCCGCGGTTGGGTGGGGAAGGATCTGCTGAATTCGCCAATAGTGATGCCCGCCGCAGTGTGCTCGTGGCCCAGAAGCAGGTGGCTGAATTCGTGGAGAATGCTCTGCTGCCGGTGCAAGGGCGAGAGCTTCGGGGCGTAGTAGAGCAACTTCACGTCGTCGTCGCAGTCGGCAGTCAGAGCGGACAGATCGTGCTGCTCGATGTCCATTGCCGAGACGATGATGGTAATGCCTAGCAGCGCCTCGACGGCATTCTGGATCGATTCCAGCGAGGCTTCACCATCGAGGATTAGGGCCTTGTTGGCGCGGGCGGCAGCTCGGCGGGCGTCACGATGGCTCATGATTCGATTGGCTTGCTGGGGACATGATGTTTTCCGGTCCGATGTCATCGAGGCGGTATCCGTTGGGGTAGAGACTGGAGCCCGCCTCGCCTGGGACAAAATGTGGCTTGCTGCTGAGTGGGCGACGGCGGTGGATTGCGTTGCGTGCCTTCAACACCGTTTTGAGGGTCGCTTTGCTCAGCTGTGTTGTGCGGGGGAGGCCGAGCGCGTCAGTGAGGCGATCGTCGTCGAACATTGCCGTGAGCATGGTCTTCGCAAGTGGCCGGGCGGGTGCGGGAAGTCTAGATTTGAGGACTTGCACGGTGCTGTCCATCAGCTCGGCGCCGCCGGGGGAGTGAGCGATGTTTTCGCGCTCGTAGTCGTCGAAGAACCGTTCCGCTTCGGCGAACGTCGAGGGGATAGTTCCTATGTTCATGCGCGAGCCAAGTTCTCGGTAGAAACGTGTTGCTGCCGATTCTTCCGTAGGCGTTGGGACTCTCCAACCGTGTGCCCGGGCCCACCGGATGGGGACGACGAGAAGTGTGAGTAGGACGTAGAGAAAGTCGTCTTGGCTGCCAGGGACGTGGCGGTGGACGTGGTTGAGCAGGCGGGTCATGTGGCGACCGCGTTCGCTGTCCAGTCCGTTGCAGATAAGCTCGTAGGTCACGATGGCCGTGTCATAAGAGCGTTTAACGGGGCGCTGAATGATTTCACCGTTGAGTTGCAATGTTGCCGCAATGCTGGGGACAGCGAAGTTGCGGTAGTAAGCGAGGAAAAAGCCGAGCTCGATGTCGGCGGCGAGGTCGTAGAGGACCATCTGGCGGTAGGTGGTTTCCCAATCTTCGGGGTTCGCGACCGTTTGCCGGCGGGCAGACTCGGCAAGGCTGCGGTTTATGCGCAATGAAGACCTCCCGTCCCAGCGCCAACGGCCATTGTGCCGAGGTCGGCGCGTCGAAATGTACCCACTCCATCGTAGATCCGTCCTCGGCTAGAGACCAGATGTTGAAGGGGCGGTTGCATATGTGTAGGACTGCTCAGGGTTACGTCACCGCGTCAACAAAACTCGGGGCAGACCCCTGGACCATCGCCCTTGAGTGGGCGACCTGGTAAAACTCCAGCGCCTCAGCCACGGGCGTGGCCGCCGCCACGGCGGCGTCCACTAATGTTTGGTTGCCGTCCTGGCCGGTGTCTGAACCGCGGACGTTCCGCTTTTACGGCTAAACGATCCCGCAGAGATCCCTAGCTGTGGCGGACGCTGCCGGGGGTATTCTCGAGTGCATTTTCCGTCTGAATTGAAATGCCAGGGACGTTACGGGCTCTTCTTTGCTTGACGCCGAAGCATCCTACGCTTTAGGCGCGGCCGGGTTCATACCGCCGTTCAAGGGTCTGCCCGTAGGGGACTTCGCAGCTGACATGAACCGTGTAGGTGTGGTGGTTGTGCCGGGTGACCAGGATGCCGCACTGACGGTCCACCATAGCGCGGGCGCGGGCGATGGCCTCGGCGGTGTTGAGATCATTTTCGAGGGTGTTCGGGTCGTGGGCGGTGATTTCCATTACTAGGTCGGCATGGTGCTTGATCATCGTGGTCTCCATTGGGCTGTGCTGGTGGACGCGTAGGCGTCGGGATGGCGGCGGCTGCCGGTAGTGCCTAGAGGGTTCAGAGGGATTCGGTGCCTGTCTGTCGTGAGCTTGTTGGTGTCTTGGTGTGGAGGCGTATTAACATTTTTCTGTTTGCCGGTTCCCGTTCAAGAACGGCTGAAGCTCCTGCCAGGTGGGGTAAGAGGATTGGGCGCCGTGTCGAGTTGCGGCGACTGCGGCGACATGGGTTGCCTTTTTGGCGGCACGGGCGGTACTTTGGCCGGCGGCAATTTCTGTCGCGAGTGCTCCCGTGAAGGCGTCTCCGCAGCCGATGGTATCGACGGCAGCGACTGACGGTGCGGGCACGTGTGTAATGGGGGTTGTCGGGTCGGTCGCGTTGGAGTCAAATATCACCGCACCGGCCGATCCGAGGGTGACAATCGTCTGGGATGCTCCAAGATGGGATAGGGCGGCTAGGACTTGCTCTGCGGTATCGGGATGGTAGGGGAATCCGAGAAGGGATTCGAGCTCGCCTTCGTTGAGGAGGAGGATGTCTGCTAGCCGGATGAGTTCGGGCCCGATCTGCTCGAAGGGTGAGAGGTTGAGGATGGTGGTGGCTCCTCCTGCATGGGCCAGCCGGGCGGCGGCGAGAACCGTGGAAACGGGAACTTCAAGGGCCAGGCATACAACGCGGGCCGCGCGGAGGATGGTGGCGTTGGCCGACACTAGGGTCTCGGTGGTGTGCGCGTTGGCTCCGGGGGAGACGACGATGGTGTTTTCCGCGTTCCGGTCGACCGTGATCATTGCAGTGCCTGTGGGTGCCAGATAAGTTCGGGCAATGCCGTTTACGTCGACGCCGGCTTGTCGGAGGTTCTCGAGGAGCATGTCGCCGTTGCTGTCCATGCCGACTGTACCGAATATGGCGACGTTGGCTCCGAGTAGGGAGGCGCACACGGCCTGATTCGCGCTCTTACCGCCGGGACGGAGACTGCTGTCGCCTCCGGTTATTGTTTCTCCCGGTTCGGGGAAGGTTTCGACGTTGACGGATATGTCTGCATTCAGGGAACCGAGCATCACCAGCAGGTGGGAAGAAATCATGGTTGAGCCTGTTCTTTGAAAAGTACGGTGTCCATGAAGAGCTTGGCGTAGCGTTCGGCGTCGACGTCGATGGCTACCTGGATCGTGCTCATTGAACGGGCTTGTTGGTGATGGAAGTCTTCACCCTCCGTCGTCCTGCGATCGACCTGGGTTTGCCCCCGGCTTGGCCCGGACGACAAGTCCACGAGCGCAGGCACCGTCTCGAGATCGAGGGCCTTCGGATCAACGAGTGCGCAGACGGCTCCAGCATCGCCGATGAGTCCCTCGTAGGCGGTCGGCCGGCCTTCGGCGTCACGAATGCTATAGCTGAGCAGGGTGCCAATGAAGCCCTCGAGGGGTCGTCCCGAGGCCACCATAGCCAGGGCACGGGTTTCGGGGATCGTGACCTGCATGAAGACGTCCAAGCCGTACATCAGTGTGGGGATTCCCGATTGAAGCACGATGTGGGCGGCTTCCGGGTCGTGCCAGATATTGAACTCAGCGACAGGGGTGGCATTTCCCGTGCCGATCGACCCGCCCATGAAGATGACGCGTCCGATCTTGTCCGCAAGGTGCGGGTACATGGTTAGCAGCACGGCGAGGTTTGTTTGAGGTGCCAGGCAGACGATGGTTATCGGGTCGGCTGAGGCGGTGAGGGTTTGACGAAGCCACTCGACGGCGTGTGTCCTTTCGACGGTGCGGGCCGACGGCGGCAAGGCAGTGCCTGCCAATCCGTCGTCGCCGTGGACGTGACTGGCGTTGCGGGCTGGCTCGATGAGCGGCTTCATCGCCCCCGCAGCGACCGGGACGGGCCCGGCTTGGGCCATGTCCAGTACGGCCAGGGTGTTGGCGACGACCTGGTCCAGGGCTGCGTTGCCGGCAACACAGGTGATTCCGCGCAGATCGATGTCGGGGTGCTTGACGGCGAAGAGGATGGCAAGGGCGTCGTCGATTCCGGTGTCGACGTCAAGAATTACGGGGATGGGCATGGGAATTCTTTCCTAAAGGGCAGGGGCGAGGTCACCGCGGGTACGATGGCCGGCGATTCGGAGGGTTGGTGAATGTCTGTCTTAGAAGGAGAAGGAGCGCTTAATGGTCAGGTCGACGATTCGGCTGTTGAATTGGGCGACGGTAACGACCAGTGGCGTCCCGTCGTCCGTGTAGCAGGTCTGGCTGATCTGGACCAGGGGTCCGGCGTCGTCGTCTTGTCCTTGCCAAAGTGTGGAATCGGCGGCGGGGATGGCGTCGATTTTTCCTTCCATCCGAGTCAGAACTTGACCTGTTTGGTCCTTGATTAGTCCGACCATGTCGACGGCGAAATCATTCAGCGGTGAGGGATCCAGGAGGGTCCCGGCAATGGTCTGGGCCATGAAGTCTTGCATCAGGATGGCGGGAACGTCATCGATGGTAAACGTTCGTGCGATGACCCAGATAGCCGAGCCAACTTTCAGCCCCAGTGTCGTGGCCAGGTGGTCATCGGCTGTACCAGCCTCGATGGTGCATTGTTTCAGGGCCCCACGGTGGCCGGCGGCACGGATGACGTCTCTGACGGGGCTGACGTCGGTGACGCTGAAGACCGCCGGGGCATGGGGCTCGCGCACCGTGGTCCCGACACCCCACTTTCGCTCCACGAGCCCTTCGGCTGCGAGCAGACCGATCGCCTCCCGCAACGTGTTGCGGCTCAGACCGATGCGGCGGGCGAGTTCGGCTTCGGGCGGCAGCCTGTCCCCGGGACGGTACTCAGCCTCGACGAGGGTGCGTAGTTCCTCGGCACCCTGTGCGCGCAGTGTTCTCATCATTGCCATCGTCTGATCCTTCTCTTGTGGGCGGGTCCGGAGTCCTGCTGTTATCCTTCCATCGTGCCGGCACGATCACGTCATTGTTGTGCCGCTACGGGCTCCGCGGATGCGGACCCGTCATGGAGGGCGCCGACACCTGTCTTGGGGATCAACAGGGCGAACAGGCCTCCGGCGAAGACCAATGCTGCACATGCCCACAGGGCTGCGGTGTAGCCTGCGTGGGTCGGGTGGCCCCCGACCTGCATGCCGGCGATGATCCCACCGGTGAGCGCGACGCCCAGGGAGGCTCCAATGCCGAACGCTGCGGTGTTGAATCCGGTGAGGGATCCGGGGGATGCCTTGGAGGAGAGCAGTACCCCCAACTCGTCCAAGGAAGTGAGGACCATGCCGGTATAGAAGGCTCCGAGGACGATGGCCATTGCGAAGGCGATGGACGGGCTGTGGCTGTTGAAGGCGAGGACGGCCACTGCGACGATGGTGACGACCATGCCGGCGAGCAAGATGGTGCGCCATCCGATGCGCGGGGCCAACCAGCCGGCGAAGGGTGCGAAGAGGAATCCGACTGCGGAGACGGGCATCACGTAGAGCAGGGAGGCTGTCACGGCGTTCATGCCGAAGCCTGCCGCAGCGTTTTGTGCCATGAGCGGCAGGACGAACCCGGTGGCGGCGAACGCGCCGGCCAGGGTCAGGACGTTGGTGGTCAACACCGGCCATGCTTGGCGTGAACGAAGTTCTTCCGGTGCCATCAGGGGCGCTGTTGCCCGTCGTTCAACGGTAGGCAGCAGGCACAGCAGCGCCACGCCTCCGAGCAAGCAGATGAGCGATTGCGGACTGGTCCAGCCCCATTTTCCGCCCTGAGAGAGGGCGACTGAGATGCCGGTCAGGCCGCCGGCGATGACGAGGCAGCCCAGCCAGTCAAGGCGCTGCTTGGCCGCCGTGAAGACCTCCGGCACGGCGAAATGGATCGCGGCCGCAGCAATGAGAGTAAAACCGATCATGGTCCAAAAGATTGCCCGGAATCCGAGGCTGTCGACGATGGCGCCGCCGGCCACGGATTCAAAGCCGCCCAAACCTGACTTGACGGCAGCTACGACGGCAAGGGCCCGGCTGAAGGTACCCAGGGTGAGGACGTCCTTCAAGATAAGGAAGGCGAAGGCGAAGACGGCCCCGCAGAGACCGCCGACCGTCCGTCCCACCAGGAACCAGCCGATTGATGGGGCGAGGGCGCAAATGATGTCACCCACAATCAGGATGGCCAGGCTTGCCAGCAAGGCACGCTTGCGTCCTGTCCAGTCGCTGATCCGGGTGACAACGATGGCGGAGATGGCTGACATCAGCAAAAACAACGTCTGGGCCAGACCGACGGTCGCCGTGTCCGTGTGCAGTTCCGAAATGATGAAAGGGTTTGCCGGCGCGATCATGGTGTTGTTGAGCTGGAAGCTGCCAACAGCCAACAACAGGGCGGTAACCAGCCAGGCAGTTCTAGTTGTTCTCTTCTTTGGTGAAGTGAACGAGGCATCAAGTGCCATAACGACTCCTAAAAGTATTGAGGTGGTAACACCATAACTATCGTTGGACATCCAGAGGTCCAACCTTTAGACTATTGAACGTGCTCCACATCACAGATGTCAAGGCCTTCCCGAAAGGATCCGCAAAAATGCCATCGAATGTCCTAGTTTTCCTTACCGATGACCATGCTCAGTGGGCTGCAGGTTGCTATGGAAACACCGAGATCCGCACCCCTACCCTCGATCACCTCGCCAGCACCGGCGTTCGGTTCGAGAACGCCTACACACCGTCCCCTGTGTGTTCTCCGGCGCGGGCCTGCTTCTTTACCGGGAAATTGCCCTCCCAACATGGCATCCATGACTACCTGGCCGAATCCGATCCGGAGGTTCAAGCCGTGGATTGGCTTGGGGGGCAGGCAACACTAGCCTCAATCCTCCAAGGGGAAGGCTATGTGACGGGACTGTGCGGCAAATGGCATCTGGGCAACGGCGAACAAAAACCGGAAGGATTCGATTTCTGGTTCTCCCAGTCGGCCGCCGTCTCAGAGCCCGAAGGGTATGACGCGCCATGGCCCCGAACGGAGCTTCCGACCGCCGGTTATGACCGGCACGGCATCACCGATCGTGCAGTGGAATTCCTCCGCAATAGGGATGCGGATAGGCCCTTCTTCCTGACCGTGGGGTACTTGGCCACGCACAGCCCGTGGACCGGACACCCCGAGCGCCTCGTCGACCAGTACCGCCAGGCCACCTTCCGTGACATACCCGAGGACCCCACGTACCCGTTCGGCCGCCTCCGATCCGAATCCCTCTATCCCACGCGCAGCAATCCCCGCGAAGCTCTGGCCCAGTACTATGCGTCGGTGACCGACATTGATGAACAAATTGGCCGGGTTATGGACGAACTGGAGATGCTCAGTCTCCGGGAGGATACGTTGGTCATCTACACGAGCGACCATGGTCTCAATGCCGGCCATCACGGGATTTGGGGGAAAGGCAACGGCACGCTTCCCTACAACATGGTCGAGGAATCCATTCGTGTGCCACTCATAGTGAGCCATCCGACCGGCATCCTCGGGCGCCAGGTTCGTCAGGAGCCAGTCACCCACTGCGACACCTTCATGAGCATCCTGGAAACAGCTGGCATACCACTACCGTCCAGCTCCGGGCCCGAGAATTATCCGGGTCGATCCTACCGGCCCGCCCTGCTCGGGCAGTCCCTGCTCCAGTGGACTGACGCGGTATTTGGTGAGTACGGGAACCTTCGTATGGTTCGCACGAAACGCCTCAAACTCATCCGACGCTACCCCGACGGCCCCCACGAACTAATTGACCTCGTCGAGGACCCCCGGGAGCAAGTAAATGTCATCGACGACCAGCGCTACGCCGAAGTCCTCAATGAGCTCGACCTGAAAGTCGACGCATACTTCGAAAATTACTCCACCCCGGAACACTCAGGGAGAGACGTGCTCGACCAGCCACGCCACAACAAAGACGAAGCATGGCGGGACAACAGCGAGCCAAAGCTCGAAGAAGACTCCAGGTGGCTCACCAACCTCGAAGCCGGCATCCAAAAGCGCCGACAACTCAAAGCCTAAGCACCTCAAGAGCACTGCCGCCGTCCGATGGTGGCAGAGCGCGCTGCGGATTCTGATGGCACTAGCTACGCCTCACGCACTTTTCATACTTCTGCAACGACTCACCACAAAAGAAATATAGTGGGCAGCACCATTACGTCCGAGTCCTACCTGGCCCAATTCATCCAATTGGCAGCGGCCAACGTGCTCAACAGCGGTGGCCCGTTCGGTGCCGCCGTCGTCACTTCAGACGGGCAGGACTTCGAGGGCGTAAACCGCGTCACAGCCACCAACGACCCAACCGCACACGCCGAAGTCACCGCCATCCGTCGGGTGCCCAGCGAGCTGGGCACCTTCGACCTCCATGGGGCAATCCTCGACACCAGTTGCGAGCCCTGCCCCCATGTGCCTCTCTTCGGCACTGTGGGCGCGGATTGATCGCGTGGTCTTTGCCGCAGATCGGCACGATGCCGCTTCGGTCGGATTCGATGACGCCGTCTTCTACGAATACTTCGAAAACGAGAACCGGGACGCACTCATGCCAGTGGCCAAGCTCGAACTCCACGACGCCCAAGCGCCAGCCATTCTAGAACCGTTCAACACCTGGAACGCCCTCGACTCCAGAATCGACTACTAGCACCGGCAGCTAAACACCGCAAGGTTCGGTCCGCGATCTGCCGACGAGTACGATCGCTGTCCGAGATCGCCACTCCAATCAGAGCTGATCTCGGACAAGGAATCCTGAATACCAGCGGAATCACGTGGTAGACGAGCGGGAGGTCATACGCCATTCTGGAATCGATGAGCCCCAAGACCAAGGCCTTCCCATCATCGTCGGCAGTAAAAGCCGCCAAGCGAAGTTGGCCGTCAGAGCTTACTCAGCGGCAGCCAGTGCAATAATGCCTACTCCTCGGGCCATTACGTATCGTCCGCACATGAGCCCATTCTGTCCGGGTGGGGCCTGGCGTAAAGACCACACGATGATGCGGTGAAGATCTTCGGAACCCTGGAACACATCGAGAGCGGCGCCATTGAGCAAACGGAGGTGGACGCCGCCGACTACCAGGCCGGCCTGGACGCCATACGTCGTACCCTCCAGGAGCGCGTAAGGCTCTTGAGTGTGAGAATCGAGCGATAGGCAGAAATGCCACTTGTCAAGTTTTCGTGGCAGCCTGGCATTCTTTCCTGCGACGGATAGGTGCCGGCTTGGTGTCTCAGTTTCAAGGAACTGGAACGGCCAGATTTGTCAAGCATTTGTTCCCTGGTTTCGGAGATTCAGGTACGAACCTGGCTAGTGACCAGGGAATTGGTTGGCTCTTCCTCAGTCGTCAGCCTCAGAGCTTGTGTTGGGTGTGGCGTGCCCGCGTGCGTAGTTGAATGATTCGGGCGGTGCCCGCAATGGCGACGATTATGCCGCCGCCGACCGCTCCAATGAATAGGCCCACGCCGAGGGCTACGGTGCCGTTGAGCCCGAAGTAGTGCAGCGTGACGGATTCCTGGTTCTGCAAGATGAAGATAATAAGGAGAACCAGGACGAGCAGGCCGGCGGCCGTCGCGACCCACATCATGCTGGCCCGCGTCACCATAATATGGGGTTTGGATAGTACCGGCTCGCTGGTCCGGGCTGGTGGTGTGTTCTCGGGTGTTAACGACTCGTCATCCATCGGGCTCAGTCCTCTCTAAAGGAATCCAACGTGATACGGCGAGGATTTACAGGCTGCCGGGACCAGGATCTTCCTGTACTGGCGTTTCGACCGGGTCATCGACGGGGGCTGGAGGGTTCTCAACCACTCCCAGCGCTTCCTGGTACAGCCGGTCACGCAGGGTGCGGACTATGAGAATGGTTCCCACCACTGTGGCCGCCATAAAAAGTCCCCAGAGCAGCCACGCCTTCTTCTTCCTCTTGAGAGAAGGTGACCGGCGACGCAGTTCACGCGCTGCATGCTTCAGTGCTTTTTTGGCTAGTTTCCGGGTTTGGCGCGAGAACATGGCCTTATCTGCGACTGTGTCGAAGATCCCTGCCACCACCTGGGGTGCTTTGCGTTCGTCCAGCCGCGTTCGACCCCACTTCGTAACCGTGTCCAGCACCGCTGAGGGATTGTCCAGGGTATGCCTCACCCCAGCCGTTCCAAGGTTCTGTGCCTGATGAATCATTCTCTTCATGTCGGACATGTGAACCTCTCATGTGGTCGTCTTCGGCCAGCTTACGCCCGGGCCACTTAGCCGGAACAGGAGATGGCGGGTATTTGTTCAGGTGCATGTTGCCGGGTCATTGGTTGCCCAGACCGGGGGTGGTCTGGCTAGGCTAACCGGATCGGAATGGCCTCTGGAGATTCGTTCTAATCTCTGTTGGCCCGGTGATTGCGGGTCTATCCTGAAGGCATCCTGCCAATACGAACTGGCAGACCTAGCAGGGGAGAGGGTGCAGAGTCATGGGGTTGGGCGACAAGATCAAGCACGCCGCCGAGAAGGCTGGCGGCAAGGCCAAGGAAGCCGCAGGCGAAGCGACCGACAACGACCGTCTGAAAGCAGAAGGCAAAACAGATAAGGCCAAGGCTGAACTGAAACAGGCCGGAGATAAAATCAAGGACGTCTTCAAAAAGCACTGACCTCCAGTCAGCGTTCATCGTCGCGCTGCCTGGTCTCCCGTCACGGCCAGGATGAGCGGCCAGGCACCCGACTTTGGAGACTTGGGCCCAAGGCACCACGGCTCCGCTCGGGGAGGATGCCTGACATCGTTATTCCGCATGATGGGTGCTGCGCGGGGTGGCCATCGAGCAGATAAGAGTTCCGAGGGGCTTCAATCCGCCCACATTGACGCCGATACAGCAGGAACCGCCACCCTCATCACGTTCGGTGACGCCGTGGGGTAGTCCGCCAGCAGAGCCAAAATGGTTTATGAGAAAGGGGCCACGATCATGAGTGAGCAGCTACCGATTATCCCTGGCCAGCCTCCGGTCCCGCCGGAGCCTGTCCGGCCTTCGGAACCGTTTCCGACTGAACCGCCTCCCAACCGTCCCCCGGACCCGACAGAACCGATGCCGCCGTCCCCGTACCCGCCGGACCCCTTCATGCCGCCGGATCCGCCCGTCCACTAACCCATTGGACCCGGCCGAACTACCCATGGCCGCAACCCACACCAGACTCAAGACTGATGTAGTAACCCGCTGATCAAGGAGGGCAGGCCATGGTGCCTGTAGCCCCGACTCCCGCCGAGGAACAAACACCACCGGACCGCAATACCCGTCCCTGGTGTAGCCGGTGCGGCACCGATGAGTTTCTGTTGATCGAGAGCGTTGATGAGTCCTTCTCGGAACCCGGGCAACTGCTAGCGGTCAGTTATACGTGCCTGGAATGCGACAATTTCTATGCCCATGACGTTCCTATCGAGTCCCTTAACCCGGGGGTCGTTTACGAGTATTCAGGGCGGCCGCCCATCGACGCTGAGGGACAATAGGTGCATTGTGGCGAACCCATGACCCGGGGCTCCACCGTGCGACACACCGTCGCTTCGGCTTCCGTGGCTAACCTTGGCGAGAAACACCGTCTGGAAGTCTACCTACGGACCCGGGTTCTCCACTGCCGGTGTGGGTTTCAAATGGAAATTCCCCGCCAAGAACGCACCTAGGCTCCTCCAGGAGGCCCCTTTGGCCCTGCCCGGAAGGGGTATGGGACATTAGGTATTGCCATGAGCGCTGCACTGCAACACAGGTCGATAGTGGTTACAGGGGGCGGATGTTCTCAGCCTGGGGTCCCTTGGGACCTTGGACGATATCGAACTGGACTTTCTGGTTCTCTTCCAAAGTCCGGTACCCACCACTGGCGATGGCCGTGTAGTGGGCGAAAACGTCTTGGGACCCGTCATCGGGGGCAAGGAAGCCGAAGCCCTTCTCGGCGTTGAACCATTTGACTGTGCCTGTGGTCATGACAGTGTTCCTTTATGAGACAGTGATTCGCCGCCAGGTAATCGCCGGCAGCTGTGGACTTCGTCGTCCGTGGCCCCAATGTACGGGGTGGACGACCGGACGGGCAAGGGATATCGCTGGCGGGAATCGGAAAGGGCCGCATACTGTTCCTGATACCGGCAGGGCATATTCAAAGGCAATCCGCGTCCGACCAGAGTCGTCTCTAAAAGCCCACGAGCCGCGAACGGCAGCTGCGGGAAGGCCTCATTTCTCGGTCACGGGCACAGAATACATGCAGGCTCCGACTCCCCTCCCGGTGGTAGGGGATCACAAAGTTGAGTGGCGAGGAAACTCCACCGAGTGCTCGTCCTCACGTGTGGTGAGTAGCGGGCCGGTTCGGACTTAGACTTGGGCGGACTGCACGGAGAGGATGTCATGAGTTCGCGAGGAATTTGCCTGGTTATCGAAGACGACCAGGATATTCGAGGTCTTATCGACACTATTTTGACCCAAGCAGCGTTCGAGGTTCACGCTGTCGCTTCGGGGGCGGAGGGGGTCGCAGCCGCACGTGACCTGGGCCCTGTGTTGGTGACTCTGGATCTCGGACTACCCGATATTGATGGGCGCGAGGTGGCGCGCCAGATCAGGGAAGTCTCAGAGGCCCCACTGCTCTTGCTTACGGGCCGACCCGGCCCTGGTGATGAGGCGGCCGGTATGGCCTCCGAAGCAGGCGCCTACCTAACCAAACCGTTCCGGCCCCAGGAACTCCGGAGCTTCGCTGATCTGCTCTGCCCGGTGGATGAGGTTGAGCGTCAAGGAACGGGCCATAAAGTTTCTAGTTAGGCTGGCAGAAACTCGCCGGGGAGTGTCCCAATTCTAAGGAACTGGAACGTCGGGTGGAACAACAGAAATGGCCCGTTCCGTCTGGATGATGCCAGGCGGAACGGGCCATTTTCCATGACAGTGCTTCAGGTCATTGGTCCCGAAGGATGCGATTCTCGTGCGGTATTGCCCTCGTCGCCAAAAGTGTCAGTACGAGCAACGCAAACGTAAAGAACAGCCATACCGGAGCTGCCCCGATATCGTAGAAGGCTCCCTCCTTACTGCCTAGGGAGAGACGCAGGGCGCTTCCCTCGACAGAAAGGGGGGCCACGACGGCCGTGCCGATGACCAGCTGCCGAAGCTTCCGACTCTGCTTCAACAACTGACCAGAGACCGCCATGGTGAAGGCCAGTGGGGTGGCCACAGCAAAGACAATGGATGCGACATAGCCTGTGATGTACAGCGAATCGAATTGCGGGAGTAGGAGTCCTGCGATCACCGCCAGGCTGGCACATGTTGCGGGCAGGCCCCGGGCAACGGAGGCTCTTGACCTATCGTTTGTCATCTCACTCATCCGAACGTCCAAGTGTTGGCGGAGACTGCTACATAGTAGGTAACTGCTACGGTCCTGCAAGCAGGTGCAGTGAATGAATTGTTTGCCAGGTTGCAGCTCATAAACAGGTTGGTGTGAAGACCTGCATCACATTTGCTTCGTTCGACTTTTCGCTGCAACGTCGGCATCCACATGATCTTTTCTAGGCACAAGTCATGTCGTGCACATGAGCCCCTGAAGTTGGCGTTTCCAAAGGAGTCCGGTGACCATGCGCAGTAATCATGAAGCTCTTTTGGGCTCATCTTCGGATTATAAATGTAGTTCGAAGGGATGGAGACCCCGGCCAGGCGCAATTGAGGTCCGCCGTCACCGGCGTTATCGCCCGGAATATTTAGGAGCATTTGATGGTAGTTGGCTGACACCTCAGCGTCCTCGCTGTGGCCATCCCTGAGGTACGCCGGGGCCAGGGTGATCGGATAGACGGTGGATGCGGTCACGGTGAATTCCTGAGTCACCGTGTTGCCGGCAACCGTGTAGGTGGACGGAATTTTGCCCCCATTGGCGTCCATCGCAAAGGGTGCCGTGAGCTGACCGTACGGCTGCCCGTCTTCTGAAAGGGCGACGGATTCTTGGGGTTCGCCGCCCTGGCTCTCTGCGACCACTCCGTCGCTCAAGCCCGTGATCGGGGACGAGTTTCCTTGATCCTGATTCAGCACGATAACTGTATCTAGCAGTGGCCTGATGACACTGTTATCAATTCGAATCGGACGAAGAATCCGTATTCGTCACACCAGAGGCCCCGGGGCTGAGCGTTGCGTCTGCGGCGTTGGCGGAAGTAACCGCCCCCAATGTCATACTGCTGGCAACCAAAAGGATTGCGAGAATGCCGCCTAAATTGCTAAATTTCTTTCGATGATTCATCGTTCAAGCCCCCACTTGTATTCGGCCATTACTATGGACCGAGTACGCCCGACGAAATTCGAGCGTCCTTCAATCTAACCTAAAAATGATGACTACCCGTCAAATTGATCCCCGAGGGTCTCACGCGCGCCGCTGATGAATCTTCCCAAGGGACCATGCCGCTAGGCAACCCACAAACAAGGTTTCGTGTAGGGGTCTTCGCAGTAATGGAACGGATTTACACGATAGGCCACTTGGGGACCCCCGAATCAGTGGCGGAGTCATCGTCGTGAACTTATGGCAGGCTTGTCCCGTGTTCTTCAAACGAAAGAAGTCCTCCACACCAGGTGTGGAAGCTCAGGAGCAGTTGTCGCCGGCTGTCCTGACCAAGCGGACATTGGGCGTTGATTCCGCGGAGCAGGCCGCCCAACATCCCGCCCTGTTCGTGCAGTAGCAGAACGGTGATCTACGTCCTTCTGCCATCACTCTTGCCTTTGATCCCGAGGCTCGTGGCGGACGAGACCGGATGTTTTCCTCGCCACAATTTGTGGGGGCATGGGTTGATGAAGCGTGCGGGGCCCGCGAACCTGCCGTGGACAGGTGGGAACAAGGGTTGTTCTATCCGACCTGGGAACAGCTGTGCAAACTAGCGGCCCTCACTCAAACATCCCTGGACACGCTCCTGAACGGTCCCGTTCCCCCTAATTTTTTGGATGGATGCTCGCAAGTACCCACGGCCTTCGCCCTGCGTCAAAGCTTCTATCCCTGCATTGTGGCCGCTACCGTCAGCGCGCACCCCCACCAGGCCCCTTTAGAAGACATGACGCGAGCTCTCAGGCAGGCGATCTCTGCCATTCTTCAATCCATCGAAGACGAAACGGATCCGCTGACCCTGTTTCTCCGCGAGGTGCAAACAGGGTCAAACCCCGGCGAACAGGACAATTCTTGATGCTAAGAGGTCGACAAATCTTGCAACCCATTGACGCGGCCATGAGGTATGGGACTTGAAGTAAGGCAACTGAACCGCTGATCTCCTCGATAGTGGCCTATCGTGTAAATCCGGTCCATTACTACCAAACCCCGTGTTTCCACGACTCCCCGGCAACTTTCATTCGGGGGATGTCGGCGGGGGAGTGTATCAGTTCCAAGGAGGTGGAGGGGTCACTTTTAGCGTAGTGCTGACCAGTCAACATGGATATTGGCGTGTTCGATTTCTCGTGCAAGGGTGTGCTTCCAGGCTCCGGCCGCATCCAATGACGTGTAGACAAGACCCGTCACGTCCCCGGGTACTTCTACACCTTCGTCCATGAGCACTGCCACATGTGATCGACCCAGGGCGCCCATGAAGAATCCCATTTCAAAGACGACGTTCTGGCGCCCCCGTCCATTTAGATCCTCCTCCGTCTTGGCCCTGCCGAGGTCATCAGCGGTCAGGAGAACGACGGCAAACCCTGTGCCTGCGGCACTCGTCTCTAGTTTCTCCATCAGGAGCGCACCCTTGTTAGGTTGCTCGTGGAGGATGACGGGTTCACTGCCTGTCAGAGCCGTCAGGAAGCGTGCCAGCTCGTGCTTCTTGCCATCGTCATGGCCATGAACGATGAAGATGCGACCAGGGGTCTCAACGGTGCCTTTGTCGGCTACATCGATGAGTTCTTCAACCTCCGCCGTAAGCTCCGCCTGCTGAGATTCTGCCCTAATCCTCAACTCATTCTGGGCCGCGCGAAGGATCGAAAGCGCCTTATCAATACCAGCCTGCCTGCGTTCAAAGAACGCGCCGCCGGCCCCGGAGCTTGGCCTGAATTGAGTAAGAGTAAATTTCATGTGCAAGGGAGAGCCGTTCCCCATGACCGTACGGAGCACCATTTCAGTGCCTTCCCTCCAGTCTTCGAAGCCTGAAACAAGGTTCTTATTGGCGGTATCGATCTGCTTCTGTAAGAGCTCTAACTTTCGAGATAAATCCATTGGATGAGACTATCCAACTTCCTTGAAGCTCCTGGCCGTGGCCGTTGTCAGGGGGAAGGCCTACACTCAATTAGTAGAACTTTATTTCTAGTAATTGGTGTGTCATGGCTCATGTTTCTTATATTTGTTTAGTAGACTTTGCGGCCCCTGCCGTGCACCCGCTACTTGCCCCCGTCTCCGTGGCTGCCGGGTACCCGTCGCCGGCTCAGGACTACTTTGACGGTCGGATCAACCTGAATGATCACCTGATCAAGGATGTGACGAGTACGTACATCATCCGTGTGTCGGGTCATTCCATGGAGGGTGCCGGCATTAGTGATGGGGACGAGTTGATCGTTAACCGGGCCCTGGAACCCAAGGACGGGTCTATCGTCGTTGCCGTCCTGGACGGGGAACTGACGGTCAAGCGGCTGCGTATCACCCCGACGGGCGTCATCTTGCAAGCAGAGAATCCGGACTACCCGGATATTCGGGTGCCGGAACTTGCCTCCCTCGTTATTTGGGGCACTGCCTCCGTGGCCCTTCATCATCTCCTGTAGGCCTTCGTCGTGGAACGCCTGCAGGCCGCCATTGCCCATGTGGACGTCAACAGCTTCTACGCCAGCGCCGAACGGGCCTTCGACCCGTCCCTAGAGGGCAAGCCGCTCATTGTGCTGTCGAATAATGACGGCTGCGCAGTCACCAGGTCATCCGAAGCCAAGGCATTGGGTATACCCATGGGTGAGCCATGGTTCAAGCTCGCACCCCGCGCCAGGGAATGGGGATTGATTGCCAAGTCCAGTAACTACGAGCTGTACGGGGACGTTAGCGCCCGCGTGATGGAACTGCTCGGCCGGTATAGCCATGAAATTGAGATTTACAGCATTGACGAAGCATTCTGCACCGTCAAAGGTACCGGCCCGGAACTGCTCGCCCTGGGCCGGGAAATGAAGGACGCCGTGCGCCGGCACTGTGGGGTGCCCGTGTGCGTGGGGATCGCGTCCACTACCGGTAAGGTGGCGGAATCGTGAGTGGCCAGTCTGGATTTTTGGCAGAGGGATCTTCCCATAGTGGTCGCGAATCTAGTGTGGATGGGTTCAGCCTGGGTCCGTGGGAGCAGGCGCTCTGGGAGAATTTCTGAGTCTCGTGGATGCAAGCGTCATAGAGCTCTGACAAGTGACCGGATGGTGGAACCTTTTCTGCATCAAAGTCCATATTTGTTGACGGCATGCGGACTTGCCCCTCGGGCTTGCCGTGAGTCGCTGCGTTCTCCTACTTGTTCGTGCCATGACTGCCGAAACTAGGGTCGTGTGAAGTGACGCCTCGAGCTCGAGCAGGCATACTTTGAGGATGGCTTGGGAATATCTTCAGAAAGGGCAGTCCGTCCCGGCGGCACTTGCGTCCCTTGACCATATTTTGAATCAGGTGTCTAGTTTGGCTGGTTCCCTTAATTCCGATGCCACCTTGGCAGCAAACAGTTATATGGCCTGGGCAGAATCCACTGAGGATAGCCTGAGGTCTCTATACGATGACCAAGCGGTCTCACGTAGGCTCCACACGGCTCGTTACTGGCAGATTCGAGAAATATCCTCCGCAACGCAGCGCCCACAGCCCCTAATCCGCGGCGAAATTCATGACCAGGAACGATCAATTCAATTACTGCGTGAACAGCTTCTGCACTACCGTGATCTGCTGAAACCTGCGGCAGACGAACGCCTACTCGTCTGCGATACGAACGTTTTCATCCATGGAAGACCGTTTCACCAGCTGCTGTGGAATGAGCAATTCGAGGAAAAGAAGGTGTGCCTCACCATCCCTCTGACAATTGTCGACGAGCTGGATTCCCTCAAAGATCGAGGTGTCCGCGCCGCTGGTGGTGTCCTCAAGGATCTGGATGGTTTTTTGTCTAGTGATTCAGCACTTGAGCGAGTCACTCTTAGAGCCAACGTCACACTACAGATCGTGGATGAACCGGTTGGTCATCAGCGACTCAGCAGCAACGACGATGAAATTGTCCGGCAGATGAACTTTTTTGCCTCGCTGTGCGATAGCAGGGTCACGTTAGTGACCCGAGATCGGGGAATGCGTGTTCGCGCTCATGCCGCGGGGCTGGATGCCCGGTACCTTCCTCCCGATTATGAGCGACGAGTAAACCCTGAGGAGAACAATGGATGATACTCAATACCCGATAAGACGCGTGCCCCGGGATGAAAGTGCTCGACGTGAGCTGCTCGCCACAATGCCTCCAGTTTGGGAGTATCTACTTTTTGGAGGTGCCTTAGTCACTGGGCTTGAACGTACCGAACCAAAATGGAGGGACTACCATCTTGGTTTGAAGACACATGTCGGGCCAACTATCGCCAAGAGCGATCTAGCCCGGGAAGTGTCTGTCCGTATGGCGGGTGGATCGACCATAGTCTCAAATCTAGACAAGCTACTTAGCCCTAAGGCCCAGGCACTAGCGTTCGGTCCTCCTGGCGTATCGGGAGACCCGGCCTTGATTGAACATATAGGAATTCGACTGGTCGAAATGTACGAGAAGTTGTTGGATTGGGTCATCGAATTCAGGTCGATTCAAGCTCCCGACAACACCGAAAAATTGCTTGAAATTGGTTGTTCATTCCTCGACCAGCCCATCCAGGAGACACGAAATTCTATCCAAAAATTCGTCTCTGACCTCGAAAATGCCATTGACTCCCTCGACAGCGATGCTGAGCAGCCGAGAGTGCTCTCGTTAGAAATTACGTTCAAGTTGGATTCGGAAATCACGGACAGTTTCCTACGAGAATTGGAAAGAGTAGTCCGCTAGAAGCTCGATTCTGGGGTGGGCACATGGAGCCGTAAGTAGTTGCGGGCCTCACGTCTTATCGTTCCAATGCATCCTGGGGAACCGTGCCAACGCAATGCACCCGGATGAAAGTTAGTTTGGCAGCCGAATAGAGCCTTATTGCAAGTGGGCCCCAGCCGGACAACAGGAAAAATTCGGACCCCTAAGGTCAGTCCTCGAATCCCGGAACCTTGGCCAAGAGTTGTTCCCAATGTTCAGCCAGGCTCAGAACGAGCACGAGGGCTTTGGTCGAGACCACTTCGGTGTCGTAGGCCAGTTCGCGGCCGTGAAGGATACCATGTCGTGAGAGGCTGCCTTTATCTTGAGTTTCCGAAACGTCGTCGCTGAAGAGAACTCGGGCTACTTCAAGATTTCCGTCTAATCCTGCCAGGGTGGTGTCATCGATTGCCGCAACGTAGTGGCGTGAGCTTTTGGTGAAGAATGGCTTTCCCGTTGCATCGTAGGCGAGGCCCTCGGCCTGGGCGTAGAGGATTGGAATACTCGCCTCGTAGGCGCCTTTGAGATGGTGTTCGATGGCTTTTTCGATGAGTTCGGCTCGGCGCCACAAAATCTGTCGAAGCCTCGGTGAGTGATTTCCCGCGCGGCGAAGTGCTGGAAGTGACCAGCGGTACCACTCGGAGAGGTCATCGTTCCATGCCCGGGTAAGAATTTCATCTACTTCGGCAGTTTCGGCACCAGCCACTAGGGCCTTCAGCGCAGCGTTGGTTCCGGCGACTGGCCATTTGCCAAAATAGGCCCATCCGAGAGGGGCGAAGTACTTGACCCCGTTGGCTACGCCTTCTAGGAGATCTCTGATCGGTTGGTAGCTGGATGGGGATAGCCCGATGCCGGGGTTGCTTTTGTCATTGAGTCGGCGGAGGAGTTCGTTAATCTCTTTAGTTCCGGTTTCAGAGGACGGCATAGAGCGATTATGCCAGCATGATGCTTTTCCGGTTTGAAGTATCTGTCTGGCGCCTTCAGGTCAGGCCGTTCAAGATGGTCGGGTTCGGTCGGACTGCCCCGCCAGAAGATGGCAGTGGTTCTTGCAACGAAGTCCGCCTGTGGCAGGTCCCTAGCGCAGCTCGTCGTGGTCGTTTGCCGGCACATTCATTCGAAGGCGGGGGTAATCGACCCAGTCATGGCCGCTGACTCCGGCCCATCGGATAGCTGCAGTGATGGAAATGCCTAAGAGATCGGCAAGGATGGAAGGGGGGACGTCGCGTGACAGGATCATCATTGCGGCCCCTTTGCCGTGTTGCAGGTGTATTCCTGCTTTGCGGAGAGGGCCGGAAATGGCCGCCGTTGTGAGAGAGCGACCTGGTTGTTTTCCCTTGAAGAGCCATGACGGTTCTTCGAATCCATTCGATGAATTGTGGTTCGCTAGGTCTTTGACGAGTTGCCCAACGGCAGCTGGTAGTTCCACTGGATCTTTGCCAAAAGTAACTCGTATTGGATCGCTATCCATGGACAGATCGGCCATGCGGAGGCCGATGACCCGGGTCAGGCTTAGTCCATAGGCCAGGCAAAATAGTCCGGCGACTCTGGCCGCAATTTTTAGTTCACTTTCGTGCAGCAGCATTTTGATCCATGCCCAGCGTTGTTCCTCAGAGACAGATCCAGCGTTGAATTCGGCTTTGAAGTAGTGACTGCGGATTCGAGTCTGTCGCTGATTCTTGGCCCATCTCATGAAGGGAGTGAGTTCGGTTCCCATTCGGCCGTGGGTTGCCACATACTCGTCGAAGACTCGTTGAGGCACGGTGGATAGATCGAACCCAAGTGCCTCAATCGCTCGAAGCCAGTCGGTCACGAGCAGTATCTGGCGCTTGGATCGCGCCAGGCGTTTGTTTTCAAGGACCGGGCCGGCGATAGCTGAATCGCTGAAGAGGGGGTTGATGACCCAAGTGGCGTACTGTCGTAAAAGGTTTCGATTTTCACGGTTTTCGATGGTGGAGAAGTGGTCTCGCTCCCAGATTTCCATTCTTATCCGGTCGAAGTTCTCCTCGGGAACTGTTCCCGATTCCATGAGCAATGCTGCCAAGTAGCCGGTGGCATTGGTTTGTGGCAAGGCAGCGACTGTGGTGAGTGACAGTGGCCTGGCACCGGTGGCCATCTCGTGAACTATGCGGGACATGGGACTGCGCCAGGACCACGTTAGTACGGCGTCGGCTTTTGATTCATCGCGGAGGGGGTAGGACTCTAGCGGGAGCAGGCCCGGGTGAGTGTGCCCAGTTTCATCCGAGATGATTTCACGTAGTTTTCCCGGGATGATGCAAGCCGCGCAGTATCGTCCGTAGAGCTGACGTTGGGTCGCGCCGCATCGTTTGCAATGACCCCATTCGTCGAGTTCGGCGCATTCCGGGCACACCGGCCCTTGACTGCGGAGGTATGGGGAGATGCGGAAAGTGCCGCATGCGGCGCAGTTTTGCGGCCGTTTGCGAAGGGCCTGATAGCAACTCATGCATTGGGTTGAACCGCCTTCTCTGCTGACCACGGTCCTTACGAGGCCGCATAGGCTGCATGTTTCCGGTGGCCCTGAATAGCAGCGCTGGCAGATTGGGCCATTGTCGGTTCTTGTCTGAGGGATGCCGGGGCGTTGGCATAGGCAACAGGTCTCTAAGCTTCGGGGATCCCTGTTGAAACATGGCCGGCAATAGGGCTTGCCGTCTAGCAGTCGGTAGCCTCCTGGCCCCGTTTTCCCGCATTCGATGCAGGGACGATTGCGGGCGTTTCGGCAACATGAACCGCAGAACTTGCCACCTTGATCATCTCGATGCAACAAGCGTTTCGCTTCACCGCAGGTTGAACAGAGAGAAAGATGAAAGGACTCGTACCCGAGAGCGCGGAGAGCGCGAACTAGTTTTTGAGAGGTTGGCGATGCATCAGAGCGCCCAGAATCTAGCAGGCCGGATTTGGCACTGAGTTCGTGAGCCAAACGAGCCAAGGTCCGCGGATCACCCAAGGTGGGAGCAATCGTCACTATGATGTCAGCATCGATAGTCGCATCCACGGATTGGCAAGCGATGATTATCCTGGCCAAATTCCCGGCAGGATCAACCGCTGGCCTCATTCCGGCAGTGGTGACGGGTGGGGGCGATGTACCCTGGCCGGGACTGGCCTCAACGAGCCAACACCACCACGGGTTTGCTCAACGGCAACGGACTTCTCTTCGACGACTCGGACTTCAATGAGATCAGAGGGTGTGCAGTTCAACGCCGCGCATACAGCTGCAATCACATTGAGATTTGCTCGCTCAGGTTTTTGCGTCACCAAGCGAAATACCTGTTCCCGCGACAGAAGGACACCATATTCCGCCAATAATGGGACTAGCTCAGTCGTCTTGAACAGTCCGTGATCGGCCATGGGTCGCCGCAGGTTCCAAACTGTCTCTACTGCCGGGCTCATGGTGCCTCCAATGAATTGAACCGACGAATGGCGTCGGCGAGGATGCGATTCTTGAAATCTCCGCTGACTGATGTGTAAATCGCGGTCGTAGATGCGTACATGTGTCCTACCTGTTCCTGGACGAACCTGTCGGCGTTTCCGTACTCGATCAAGTGAGTCACATATGAATGTCGCAGGCAATGTAAAGTCAACGCAGGATCGAGATCCAGCTCTCGCCTGATCGCGGTGAATCTCCGATCAATGTATGCCAGGGAAACACGAGATTGTCGTTCTGTTGGCCACATTGCCGATTGATCCTGGGTAAGAAAGAGGCGGCGTCCTGTCAACGGCAGCTTAGAACTGACCGGTGGTGGCAGGTTGGTTTGACCGTTGGCGGCAGTGGGTTGACCGGTGGCGGCAAGTATTTTTGAACGCGGGTCAGGCGCCCGGGTGTGTCGGGTGGGCGGGCGCCTGACCGTGGTGCGTAGTTAGTTCATTGGGCGGGTTCCTTTCCCGTTTTGGGCTTGCATGAGTCGGACGGATTCGCCACTGGTTTGGCATAGATGCGCGTGGTGCAGGAGCCGGTCTACGGTGGCGGTGGCAATGGTTTTGGGCATGAGCTCATCGAAGCCGGAGGGGTGGATATTCGAGCTGATCGCCAGGGAGCGTTTCTCGTAGGAGGCCTCCACGACCCGGTAAAAGCCCTCGGCCGCATCGGTAGAAACCGGCAGCAGGCCGATATCATCGATACAGATCAGGTCCACGCTCGTGGCACGGGTGATGGCTTTGTTGACGCTGTCATCGATCCGGTGCCGGCGCACGAGCGCGCCGAGATCTTCCATGCTCAGCCAGGACACTGACATCCCCTCATCGATGGCTTGTTGACCCAGGGCCTCTAGGAGCAGGGTCTTGCCGGTTCCGGAGGGCCCGCACGCGATCAGGTTCTCCCGCCGCCGCACCCACTCCAGGGTGCGCAGGAACGACGTTGTTGCCGCGGGCAGGGTCGAGAGCGCCTCGTCCCAGACATCGAAAGTTTTCCCGGACGGGAAGCCTGCGCGTTTGCGCCGGGTGGCCAGCATCGAGCGGTTCCGGCCCGTGGCCTCGGCTTCCAGGAGGACGCGCACGACTTCGGTCGGGTCCCAGCGCTGGGCCTTCGCGGTCGCCAACACCTCAGCAACCACGGCACGGGCGTGGGGCATCCGGGTCGTGCGCATCAACGCGATCACATGCTCCACCGCCGGATCCGCTAAGACAGGGACAGGCATGGCCGTGGTCATTCAGTGCCCCCTTCACAATCGCCAGGAATGCTGGCATTGCCAGCATTAGAAGCAATGCCAGTAATGCCAGCATTAGTTCCATTAGTTCTAATAGGTCCATTGCTTCCATTGGTTCTAATAGATCCATTGCTTCCATTGGTTCTAATGGAACTATTAGTTCCGCTAGGGGTGGTGCCGAAGCCGGCCCAGGAGCTGGTGCCCTGGCTCAGCCACCTGGCCTGGTCGGTCACGGTGTGTGTGGTGCTGCCGGTGGTATGGCTCGGTCTGCTAGGTGTTGCGGTGTTGATGATGGAGAGCAGGTCCTCATGGCTGAAGCGTTGATGCACCGCGGCGGAGCCGAGTCCTTGATCGACCACATCGGTGCCCAGGACCTTGGCGAGGGTGGCCGCGCGGTCCATTTTGTGCCGGATCTTATTCGTTCCGGCCGCGGCCGCTTCCTTGAGCCAGAGCGCAGCACCCGCACCCAGGGCCAGAAATTCTTCCTCGGCCTGGTTGGTCGGGCGGATGACCCGATCCAGGGCACCGGCCGGGGCGGGCGGGAAATGCGCATCAATAATGCCCATTGAGCCGGGGCGGACCCCCTGGTGCCGGGCGACTTCGACCGGGCCGGCCGGGCCAACATGGACGATGATGACCTCATCCTCGGTCCCGCGCACCCACACCCGTTCACCCATCAGGGTGTGCGGGACGGAATAGCGTGCCTGCTGGAAGACGAGCATGGGAGTGTTCGGCGGGACCTGGCGGGTCTGGCCGAAACTAGCGGTGATCGGGGCCGCCGGGACCGGGTGCAGGCGGTGGCGTTCAACCACCCCGAGCATCTCCTTAGGGATCTCCAGGGTGGAGCGGTGCACCCGCGAGTTCACGTCCTCCATGAACGCCTCACACGCCGCTTCCAGCTCGGCGAACGACCGGTATCCGGGCAGCAGGTTCGTCTCCTGCGGCACGAGGTCTGCCTTGGCGATCTTCACCGCGTTCTCCACCCCGCCCTTGGAGGCCGGGTCGGCCGGCAGACAGGTCTGGATCGACGTCGAGTAATGCCTGGCGAACGCGACGATCTGGTGGTTGCGGACCGGGATCCCGGCAACGTGCTCGATCGTGACGGTCTTCTCGTTATCCGTGAGCACATAGGTGGGTACCCCGCCGATCAACCGGAAGGACCGGTCCAAGGCGGCGAAGACGCTCGGCATCGTTTTATCCCGCAACGGGATCACGATCCGGAACCGGGAGAACGCCAACCAAGCCACGAACAACACGGCCTTCAACCCGTCAACGACCGGCCCGTCACCGTAGTCGTATTGGAGCCAGAGCCCAGGCTCCGGAGTCCAGGGACGAGGCACCCGCACGTTCTGGGCCCGGTAGTGCGCCTTTACCTCGGCCAGGGCGGTCCGGGTCGTGCGTTCAGAACCGGTAAATCCCAGATCGAGGAGTTTGGCATGGACGACGTCCCCGCGGATCTTCCCGCGAGACTGGTCAACCCAGGACGATATCTGTGGCAGAAACGGGTCGGTAATCCGGCCGCGGGCCCGGGCCACCGGGGCCTGGGCCCCGTCCTGACGGGCCTTCACATAGGAACGGACCGTGTTATGCGATACGCCGCAAATCTTCGCAGCGTCCCGGTATGACCGGGTCAAATCATAAGCAGCTAAAATTTCCATGAACTCTCCTGGAGACTTCACAACAAGCCCCTTCCTTCCCACACAGGGGTGAAATACAACGATTGGCATCGCTATTTCACCGCGGAAGGAAGGGGCTCTCCCCGTAACGACACGAGGGATGGACGAGGGAATCCCGACACACCCAGCCACACACCGGTGGCCTGCAACTGGTCAAAACACCTGCCGCCACTGGGCAAAACCACTGCCGCGAACGGTCACTCGGATTTGCCGTCCCCGGTCAGTCTAAAGTTGCCGCTAACAAGGGTCTGCGGGGCACTTTTCGGCGGTGGTCCAGGGTTCAGTGTAAAAAGTCGCTCCACCGCCTCCCCGACGACGCCGGTTCCTGACCGTTGTAGGCGGAAAGCGGCCGTGATGTGGGGGAAGCTGACAATGCCTGTGTCGGGTGATGCAGTTTGTTCGCCCAAGCGACGGATTTTCTCCAAGGTTGCGGCCCGGTCGGGTCTTTGTGTCACGAATGTCCATGAGCTGACAAGGTAAACGAGTTGGTCGACCGATAACTGGTAATTGAAGGGGAAATCCTTGCGTTCAAAGGAACCCCGCCCGGCAAATTCTGCGGGTATGCCTCGGGTTTGGTCCGAGGGGGGTTCCGTCTGGCTCGACGATTGCAGCGAGTGCTTTCACCCACTTGCTGGTGCGGTCCCAGGTGTGCAAGGCCAGACCCATCATGCCGTTTTGTCTGAGTACGCGATCGCATTCAGGTGTTGCCCGTTCGGGGTCCCCCAGTGCCAGGCTTGGAGGCACACAATGGCGTCGACGCTCTTATTTCCTAACGGAATGGATTCTGCTGAGCCGCTAGGGCGTGTCTCCTAATGCGGTCAGCCAGATGGTGAGGGCGCGGAGGACGGCTCCGCCTCGGTAGGTGAGGGCGAGTTTGTCGTAACGGGTCGCCAGTCCGCGCCATTGTTTGAAGGTGTTGAAGTTTCGCTCAACGACGTTGCGGCCTTTGTAGTCTTCCTTGTCGAATGCTGGTGGTCGGCCACCGGAGGAGCCGCGGCGTTTCCGGTGCCCGATCTGATCGGATGGTTGCGGGATGACGGCCGTGATGCCCCGATCTCGAAGGTGGGTCCGGATTGCTTTTGAGGAGTAGGCCTTGTCTGCGCGTACCCGGTCCGGGCGGGTTCTTGGCCTGCCCGGACCGGCCCGGTTGATACTCAGATGGTCCATCAGGTGGGGAAACATGGGTGCGTCCCCGCCCTGGCCGGGAGCAACCAGTAACGCCAGGGGCCTGCCGTTGCCATCGACCAGGGCATGGATCTTCGTAGTCAGCCCGCCACGGGAGCGGCCAATTGCATGGTCGGCCGGCTCATCGAGCAGATTCATGTAATTCGATGGGTCCCCCTGTGGGGCGGGGAAGATTGGTGCCGTGCTGATGGGCGCGGTTGACCGTGGAATCGACCGAGACCGCCCAATCCACCAGGCCCACAGCATCGGCTGCAGTGAGCAGCTGGGCCAAGATCCCGTCCCACGTGCCGTCCCCGCTGTAGCGGCGGTGGCGTTTCCAGATCGTCTGCCATGGACCGAACTCGGTCGGCACGTCACGCCAAGCGATCCCGCACCGATACCGGTAAATGATGCCCTCGACCACCTTGCGGTCATCCCGAAAGGGGCGACCCCGACGGCCGGAGGACGAGGGGAGTAACGGCTGGATACGGGCCCACTGACCATCAGTCAAAACAGAAGTACGTGACACCCTTCAATCATTGCGCACCACCACACCACCATTTAGGAGACACGCCCTAGCCGTGGTGATGCGATCAGCGACTCCTGGCGGGAGATCCTCACAGACCTTTCGGAGGACGGACAGCATTTCTATGGCCGTATCGACTGCGATGACGGCGTGTCCAAGAGCTGCGATGGTGCGTGTTCCCAGGCCTGTGCCGGCTCCTAGATCCAGGACTGCCAAGCGGTGGCCGCTCACGGGTGACCCCAACAGCCACGAAATCACCTCAGCCGACCAGGCAGGGCGAACTTCATCATGCAGAACAGCACTCTCACTCGAAACTGTCGAGGCGCTATGAATCTGATTCATGCCTGCCAGCCTAACTACTACCTGGCGAGGGCCCGTCTTGTTGGCCCTGAATCAACTGAAACCAGGCATGAGGAGATCGGGGCGTTATCGTCCCGTCCGATCGCCGAACCTCGACCGGGAGGGAATCGCCGTGGTGGTCGTGAGACGGTGAGGAGTGGGTGGAATGGTTCGTTGTAGATCTCAGCCAGACATTCAACATCTCAGCGAATCACTTTCTAGCGGTTGGATGGCTTGTTTCGCCGCTTTTAGCCGGTAGGGTCGCCATATGAACACGACGGTTGAGCCGCAGCGTGACCTTGTTCCAGATCCAGCGGTAGTTGCTGCTCTAGTGGCGCAACTGGTGGAGGGAACATGGCCCCCACCGATGGGGAACGTGAGACTCTCTTCGGGCATCTTCAATTCAAAACCGGACAGCGCTTAGATAGCGACTCGGACGGGTCATCCATGGAGTCATTCACCCTCCTGACGGAAGTACCCGGTATTTCCTTTGCCTCATGGGATTCGTTTCGCGGCAGGTTCGTGGGCGTTCACTTCCACCTCTACTCATTCCCCGAGGCCCAGGCTCCTGAGGCCCGCCTCGGCCACGACGCCGTGTCGGACATACTGACGGATCTCTACGGCCAGCCGATCAGGCCGTGGGAGGACGAAGAAGTGCCGCCTAGTATTTGGAAGGTCAACGGCCGTGAAATAGTCACGCACCTCTTCACTATGCACGAAAGCACGTTGATGCTTAGCGTTTCCGACGAGAAGCTTGCAACGGCAGCGGATGCCGAGGTAGTCCATAAAACCCGCAATCCCGGCAAGAATGACCCGGCGCCATAAGCGGAACGCTCTACGTGACGCCAGAAGGCCTTGAATTTCAAGGTAGGGGAGTTTGGGCCACGGGATGTCGACGCCTAGGTAGTTAACAAGGAGAACCCCGGAAGCAGATTACGTTCCGGGTCGGCTTACTCTTCGTTTGGCTTGTCGGTGGTCGGGCGTTTGCCATCGGCGATTGCTTTGGCGCGGATCGCGTATTCCTCTTCGGTGATGGCCGTCAGCCCTCGACACGTACCGTCGGGGAACGCGGTGAATCCGAACGCGAAACTCCACGGGGATTCTTCTAGGCCGACCCAATCTGTGAGGATGTGCATGTCGTTTGGGTCTGTGATTCGCCCGGGATGCCCTCGGTAGAGAAAGAGAGGTTCACCTTCTGAACGGGAAATGCTGATGTCATCCCCAATCAGGGCAACAGCTTGGCCTACACGAAAAAACTCGGAAGGAAGCGGCGGGGGGTCATTCTCAGTTGTTGGGGAGGCGTCTGACTCAATCTGGGCATCGGGGATGATATCCGGTTCGGGAGAGGGTGAGGACCGTGAAGGGCCGGACCACTGATTCGAAAGGGAGACGTGTTCGGATGTCCACCGGAAATCTTGACGGCCGAAGAAGTAATATTTTCGGGAGCGTTGGGGATCGACTCTGTCTTCCATCTTTTCATCTTCCCAGTTTTGGGTGAGGTCGGCAGATAGGATCCTGCGTTTTGAACCATTGAGGAACGTTCTGTGGGCCCCGTGGGCAGTGGCTCAGCCGTTTTCTCTGCCTGGCAACGGCGCCCCAGAGAGAAAGGCCTGGTATTCGTCCAGCACGTCAGCATCAATTGAAGGTTGTTCGTTGCTGTAGCGGCCATCTGTGCGGTTTCGTTTTGGGCCGGAAATCCAATACTCGTCGCCGGTCTCGATGTCGAAGAAATTTGAGTCGTGGTTCGCATGTGCGTACCCAGTGACACGGCTGAGGGCGTGGTCGCGGAAGTAAGCCGTCCTCCAGGACTTCGAGAATCGGACACGAGTGATCCATGCCGGTCCACGATCGATGTCGTAACCGGTCTTGAGTTGAACGTACATGATGCGTTCTGCCATGGATTTACCGTATTCCTACTGGCTGCCGTCGAGAAATAGAGTCTTTTGTGTTGAAGCTGCGGTCAACCCCATCTCTGGCTGCTCTGATTGATGCCGACCCGAAGACTAGACCGTAGTGGGAACGGTCCATGGGACAACTTTGCGTGGTGGTGCACTTTCCCGAGGTTGGGACACTTCATTAGAACCTCCTGAAGCTAGGAACCTGCGGCCTGACCGGTACAACTTTTGGAGTGAAGGGCCCATCCCTCTGTATGTGCGGAAAATACGTCAGGCAATCGTGGTTGGTTGTTACACTCCGACCGTCGAGTCCAAGTCGCGGCGCGAATAGACTGGATCAGCCTGGAATCAAGTGGGTGACGATGGTTCTGCCGGTTGAGCATCCCGGGCGGACTGGCGGATAACAAGACAAGTGGAAGAAGGGCGGCCATGCAGATGCGGCGACGATGGCAGGTGCGTTGGTGGATCCGAGGTGTCGGTATTGCCGCCATCTTGATTCTTTTTTCCCAGCAATTCTCGACCATCTATTTTGTGGGTCGCGGTGAAATGTCTGCCTCAGAAGTTCCGTTGGGTTGGATAGCCTTGGCCGTACTTACCACGGCCGTAGGCCTATTAGCGTTCCGGCCCTACATAGAGCTCGCTCCCGACGGAGTCCTGATTCTCCAAGGTCCACTGCGGAGACACACTTATCATCGCGATGACCTACGTGACGTTAGTCCGACAGCGTGGGGCCTGCGGTTCACATTTGGTGACGGGTCACACCGAACCAGCATCGTGTGTCAGGACACATATTCGCTGTACGAGCCACGGTGGTTTGACGTGGCCGAGGCCGCGACCGGCCGAAGACCAATTGTCCTCGAAGGGAACGAAGACGACTGGGAATAACGGCCCCGCCCTCATCGTGAACGTCCAGCAAGTCGTTGGAAGAAGTGTCTACAAGCGTCCTCAGGGGAACGGTCTACGGGACGTGCAAACGTCAAATTCCAGTGGGTGTCGTACGGCCAGCGGTGTCATGGCGGGTATCGTCGCCGCGCAACACTGGTCGTTGATCGCAGCCATGGGCGTTACGGAACTAGCGTGTGGGGGACGAAGCCCAGTGCCTTAGTCGTCGTCGAAGTCGATATCGGCGCCGCGCAAAGCCCTCACCGCTTGCACGGCCAGCCTGGACCCGACGAACCCGATCAGCCCGGCAAGGATCAGGGCTATTACCGGATCAAGCCAGTACAACCCCCCTGTGGCCCAGATCAAGACGCCTGCTACCAAGACTCCGGCGGCGGCAGCCGCATCGGCGAGGGTGTCCAGGAGGACTGATTTCATGTGGATGTCCTCGCGGTGTGCGGACAGGCCCAGCACCAGGGCTCCGGCGACCATGACGACAAGGGTGATCAGACTTACCACCGCCATCGGAATCCCCAGCACTGCGGGTGATCCTTCGTGCAATCTCCCAATCGCTTCGATAGCAACAGCGGCGGTGACGGCAATGAGGATCGTGGCGTTGATGAGGGCGACGACCGCGATCGGTCGGTTCGCTCGGGGGTGGTCGGGGTCACGGTCGCGCAGAGCGACGGCAACCAGCCCGAGCGCCAGCGCGACCGAGTCGGCAAGGGTATCGCCGGCCGCTGCCAGCACACCCACTGAATGGGCCGCAATGCCGGTCGCAACAAGACCGCCGATCAATGCGACATTCAGGATGAAGACGATGGAAAGCCGGCGGCGCTGGCTAAATCGGTTTGTCTGGGGAGGGGAACTCACCCAATCATCCTCCCAGAACCCGAACCTCAACAGGTCGCATCAAACAGTCGCCCCGGCTGTCAATCTCGATACCTACCACCCGGGTCGCCCCGTCCGAAGCAGGCCTTCAACGGGACGGCCCGCGATGCCCGTATAGGATCCCAGGTTGCCTGTCACCAACGAATCGCTCTGACCTGCGACGATGTCACGGGGCAAATCCCTGAAATTCTCAATTTCGTGACACTTTCCTCACAATCTGGGCGCACTTCAGGTGCTTTTGCCCAGGCGCTATGCCGTGCTTTGTCCTCTGCCCTCAGGGTGCTCGCGAGTGTCCCCGACTTTCGCCCCATCGTGGTCGGAGATTTCAACCTGATGGGCCCACTCACGGTAGCCCTGGTGCCTGGCGCTTTCTTGATCGTCGCCAAGCGAGGTCGCGGCCGCAGCGGATGTTGAGAATAGTTCGTGCCAATGGCCCCAGATGACCCATTGTTCAGCGAAGTGTCGTAGGGACGACGCAAGCTCCAGGACTTTGGTGTGCGCCCCCATGTCTGCAGCCCTCTTGTATGCGGCATACCAGTGGTCGGCCTCCATAGTGAGCCACCGATTGGCCTTCTCGGCCGAGGAGTTGGGTGCGGCTTCGCCCGTTTCTATTTGCCGTCCCGCCGTGGCAGTCATGTCGAGCAGCCACTCCCGAAGCCTGAGACGGCGTGCCGCAATATCCTGGGTGGGCACCTCGGCCCGAAGTCGTGCCGCCGCGAAGAGCCGCAATAATTCAGGAATCCGGTAGCGGTTGCCGCGCAGGGCGGTAATCAGGCCAAGGGCCGCAAGGCGGTCTAGGGATTCCTCTGCGGCGTCGGGGAGGTCCGGGCCGATGGCCGCGGCCAGGGCCGCATCGAAGGAGGAGCCCTCGATCAGCGACAAGTTCCTGAAGATTTCTTTCTCGACAGGGTCAAGTTGGTCATAGGAGAGAGCGAAGGCCGATTCGATGCCGAGGTCCCCGGCTACTAACGCGTGAAGCCGCTTTCCTTCTGAGCGGAGGCGCTCGGCGAAGTCCTCCACCGTCCATTGCGGCTGGCTTGCCAGACGATTTCCGGCAATGCGAAGAGCCAGCGGGATGTCGTCGCACAAGCGTGCCAGTTCGGCGATGTCACCGGTCAAGGCCTGCGGTTCGGGAATGATCCTGCGCAACAGTTCCACGCTGTCCGAGGCGGGAAGGGCACCCAACATGACACGCCCGGCCCCTTCGATGCCTGCCAGGGACCGGCGTGAGGTCACCACCACGACACTGCCGGGCCCGGCTCCGCGCACTAGTCGGATCTGTGCCTCGTTGAAGGCGTCGTCCAACAGCACGGTGGCCGGGAAGGTTTCCGTGAGCTCGTGCCATGCGGATGCGGCCGCGCCCAGGACCGAGGGCACCTCGCGGTTGGGGGCGCCCTGGCGAAGGAGCGCCTGGAGAACTTTCAAGGGTGACAGTGGCATCGCGTCAAGGCCGCCCAGGTGGACAAAAAACATCCCAGTCTCTTCCACGCGCCATTGGTGGAGTGCCTCAACGGCCACCGTCGTCTTGCCCACTCCCGGCGCCCCGCAAATAATTACCATGGGTGCCGGCTCCTGCGCGTCCCCGGTGGCGAGGTGGCCGAGAACTGTGCGGACTTCGTCGGCGCGGCCCGTGAAATCGGCAAGACGGTGGGGTGCCAGGTCGATGACTCGTGCATCGTCTCCGGCGATCCGCCGGCCGGCGCGGGCCGCGGCCAGGAACGCGTCTCGATTGGACGGGGACAAATTCAGCGCATCCGACAACGCCAGGATGGTGCGCCGTTGCGGACCGGTACTGACACCGCGCTCTATGTCACTGATCGCACGGTCGCTGACCCCGGAAAGCTCGGCCAGCGCCTCGAGGGTGAGGTCCGCATGCCGGCGGTGGTTTCGCAACAGTCCCTGCAACGGCAATTCGCCGGTCATCGCCGAGACGCCCCGCACGAAGAACCCGGTTCTGCGTGCATTCTTCGTGGTGTCATGACCGCCCCGCCGCTTTCATTGAAGAATCAACTCCGAAGGGCGGACAATCAACCGCCCCGGTGAACCCGCCTCGGTCGCAATTCTACGACCCGGGCGGCACGGGGCGAATAGATGTTGACGCCGGCCTGTAGACATTTTTATCAGCTAAAGGATCACCTCATGTCAGAACCAACCACCATCGTGTTAGTACACGGCGCGTTTGCCGACGCCGCCAGCTGGTCACCGGTCACCCGCCGACTTCTGGACGCGGGCCACCAGGTGCTGGTACCGCCGGTCTTCAATCGCAGCCTTACCGGAGATGCCGCCTACATCAAGTCCTTTGTCGAGCAGATTGACGGCCCAGTCCTGCTTGCGGGCCACTCGTACGGGGGCGCCGTCATCACCGTCGCAGGCGTCGCGGAGAACGTCGTCGGGCTGGTCTACGTGTCCGCCTACGCGCTGGATGAGGGTGAAAGCCTCGGACAGTTACAGGGTGGGTTCCCCGATTCCGAACTAGCCGCAAACCTCGTGTATTCGCCCTACCCGGCCGACGGAGCAGAACCCGGCACCGACGTCTCGGTGGCCGTCGAGGCATTCCCGGCAGTTTTCGCAGAGGGAGTCCCGGCCCAGGACGCCCGAGTCCTCGCCGTCTCGCAGCGCCCACTCTCCGCCGTTGCTTTCGGTGAGGCCGCCACCGCCGCCGCTTGGAAGACCAAACCGGCATGGGGCATCGTCTCGGCTGCGGACAAAACCATCAACCCCGACGTCGAACGATTCGGCTACAACCGTGCAGGGCTTCGCCGGGTCATCGAACTCGACGCACCCCACCTCGTGATGCAAACGCACCCGGATGCAGTTGCCTCCTTCATCACCGACGCCATGGCCGAGCTCGCCTAGCCCCGTTACCGCCCCAACACCGAAGGAGAACATCATGCCAAAAATCACCACCACCGATGGAACGAAGATCTATTACACGGATTTGGGGACCGGCCGGCCGGTCATCCTCAGCCACGGCTGGCCGCTGAGCTCCGACGCATGGCAGCGGGAACTGAAGCTGCTCGCCGACAACGGCTACCGGGCCATCGCCCACGACCGCCGCGGGCACGGACGGTCCTCGCAGCCCTGGAACGGGAACGACATGGACACCTATGCCCGTGACCTCGCCGAACTCGTCGAAGCCCTGGACCTGCACGATCTCGCCCTGATCGGACATTCCACCGGCGGTGGCGAGGTGGTCCGGTACGCCGCCCAGCACGGTGCCGGACGGGTGTCAAAGATCGTTACCGCCGGGGCCGTGCCACCCATCATGCTCAAATCCGAGACCAACCCGGAGGGCACACCCATTGAGGCTCTTGACGGCATCCGTGAGGGCGTGTTGAAGGACAGGTCCCAGTTCTACCAGGACCTCTCCGTCCCGTTCTACGGTTTCAACCGGGAAGGAGCCGCCGTGTCCAAGGGCGCCCAGGACGATTTCTGGCGCCAAGGCATGCTCGTCGGACTCAAGGGAGCCTATGACTGCATCAAGGCGTTCTCCGAAACTGACTTCACGGAAGACCTGAAAGCCCTGGATGTGCCGATCTTCATCGCCCAAGGCGACGACGACCAGATCGTCCCCATCGCCGCGGCCGCGCTCAAATCGATCGACTTGGTCAAGCACGGCACACTCAAGGTCTACCCCGGGGCCCCGCACGGCATCTTCGGCGCCTACCAGGAAGAGCTCGATGCGGACATCCTGAACTTCCTGGACAAATAGGGTTCGCTCGCCTGTCCCCGACACCGTCACATCAAAGGAGTACCGATGAGTACCCACGATTCGTCAGATCTACCGGAAATCCACGAGGGCGGCTATGGCTCACCCACCGTCGAAGAAGAAATGCCCGATCCTACGGTGACCAATGCGGGAGAGAACCGACCATCGGCGGACGACGACGAGGCAGCTGAACCGGACAACGGCTAGCAAACCACGCCACCGGGCGGGCCAGCGGAATAACGCCTGTTGAGCGTCCGCCAACCTGGGGACAATCTCAAAAGCAAGCACTCAAGGCCATGTCATGTCCACCGATGATTTCGGGGTGAACCGGTGCAAAAGGAAGCCAGCCGTGACTCGGCGTGGGCGCCCCTTGCCCTCCCCGTTTTCCGCGTCCTGTGGCTCGCCCAGCTCGGCTCCAACATCGGCGTCTGGATGCAAACCGTGGGCGCCCAGTGGTTCCTGGTGGAACAAACCCACAGTTCCGCCCTAGTCGCCTGGGTCCAGACCGCCAGCCTATTGCCAGTGCTCCTGCTGTCCCTGCTGGCCGGTGTCCTGGCCGACGCCTACGACCGCCGGATCCTGCTGCTGGCCACCACCACCGTCTCAACCGTGGCGGCGGCAGTGCTGACACTCATCACGGCGACCGGGAACCTCCAGCCGTGGTCGCTGCTGCTAATGACATTCTTGATCGGTTGCGGAACGGCCCTGACCGCCCCGGCCTGGCAGGCCATCCAGCCAGAACTGGTGCCCCGCAACCAACTCACCGCTGCAGCTTCCCTAGGCAGCGTCACCATCAACGGTGCGCGCGCCGTCGGGCCGGCGATCGGCGGCGTCCTGGTCGCCCTCGGCGGACCCGCACTCGTCTTTGGCCTGAATGCGATCTCCTTTGCCGGCGTGATTACCGCCCTCGCCACCTGGCAGCGGCCGCCACAAAAAGGGCTGGATCATCGTGAGCGGCTCTTTCCGGCTCTGGCCGCCGGCCTCCGCTATGTCAAGAGCGGGGACATCATCCGGCGGATTCTGTTGCGCTCGGCCCTGTTTGCTTTTCCTGCCTGCGCCCTCTGGGCCCTGCTGCCCTCCGCCGCACGAACCCATTTGGGCCTGGGTGCCAGCGGATACGGCATCCTGCTGGGAATTTTGGGCGTCGGGGCGCTCATCGGCGTGGCCGTGGTCCCTTACCTGCGCCGCACCTTTTCCAGCAGCGTCATCTTGGCCGGCTCCGCCGCCGCTTTCGCCCTGGGCACCGTGTCCATCGCCCTGTGGCCGTTCGCAATCGTCTGTGCCTTGTTCGTTGTCAGCGGCATCGCCTGGATCGCCACCCTGACCACCCTCAACGCGGCCATGCAGCTAAGCCTGGCCCACTGGGTGCGGGCCCGCGGCATGTCCATCTACTTGCTGGTCTTCATGGGCTCACAGGCTATCGGCTCGTTTGTCTGGGGCGCGCTGTCGACCACCGTGGGAGAGACAGTCGCCCTCTTGACGGCCGCGGGGGCCCTGGTCGTGGTGGCCCTGACTGTCACGATTCTGCCGCTTCGGGCCGGGACCGGCACACTCGACCGTGACGTGGTGGCGTTGTGCGCCGCGGCACCCATCCTGATCTTTGAACCACAACCGGACGATGGCCCGGTCTCGGTGGTCTTCAACTACCACGTTGCACCGGATCATTCCGAAGCGTTTGTCGCCGCGATGCGCGCCGTAGCGAAGTCCCGCCGCCGCACGGGCGCCACGTCGTGGCGGCTGGAGCGCAGCGGCGAGGAGGCTGGGCTGTTCCGGGAGGAATTCACGGTCAGGTCCTGGGACGAGTTCCAGCGGCAGGGAACCGACAGGTGGACCCGCTCCGACCAGGACACGCATGAACGAGCCATGGCGTTGGCACAACAGGCGCCCGGCGAAACTCACTATTTCCCCGTATGAGGGGCTTATCAACAGTGAAGGGACAACCCATGGAATTCGTTGGACCGCAGACATCCACCTCTCCCTGGCCCCGGTTGCGGGTCGAGGACTGGATCGAGACCCGGGACACTCTCCACCTGTGGACCCAGATCATCGGGAAAATTCGCATGGCGCACGCTCCCTTGCTTAACCACTGGTGGCAGGTGCCGATGTATGTTTCAGCCAGGGGGCTGACAACCTCCGCCATCCCGCACGGCGGCGGCGTGTTCGACATGGAGTTCAACTTCATCGACCATGTTCTCCACATCCGTTCCAGCACCGGCTCCGCCACCGGCATTGCGCTCCGTGCCAAAGCGACGTCGGAATTCCATGCGGAGGTCACCACAGCCCTAGACCGCCTCGGCATCGCCACAGCCATCCGGGAATCCCCCGTCGAGGTGGAACCGGCCATACCCTTCTCCAAGGATGACCAGCACGCCTCCTACGACCCCGCGGCCGCCCAGCTGTTCTGGCGCCAACTGCTCCAGGCGGACCGCGTGATGAATCAGTTTCGCGCCTATTTCAGCGGCAAGGTCAGCCCCGTGCACTACTTTTGGGGATCCATGGACCTGGCATGCACACGATTTTCCGGCCGCACGGCACCCCGGCACCCGGGCGGAGCCACCAATTGCGCCGACTGGGTCATGGTCGAGGGGTACTCCCACGAGTTGAGCAGCTGTGGATTCTGGCCCGGAGGAGGCCAGGAGGGGGCTTTCTATTCCTACGCCTACCCTGAGCCGCAGGGCTTCCCATCCCGCCCGCTCGGGGTTGACGGTGCCACCTATCACTCGGGGGCCAAAGAGTTTGTGCTGCCCTACGAGCATGTCCGCACGGCCAAGGACCCCGACGCCAAGCTCCTGCAGTTCCTGCAGGCCAGCTACGCGGCAGCAGCCAACCTGGGACATTGGGACCGGGCGGCATTAGAAGTCGATCCCGACCGATTGAGCGGCTACCTGTGATGAGGCACTAACAACGTCGGATAAGCCAGCAGAAAACGTACTTTCCAATGTCCCGCCTCGCGGGCTCACAATATGGGTGTCTTCAAGCACCCCGGACTCACAGGAGATAACCCATGGACGCAACACACGCAATAGACGCTTCAACCCCACCCAGCGGAACAGGCTGCGCCGACTGTGAAGCCACCGGTGGCTGGTGGCTGCATCTTCGCCGATGCGCCCAGTGCGGACACATCGGATGCTGCGACACTTCACCCTCCCAACACGCCACGGCCCACGCGAAAACGAGCGGCCACCCCATCATCCGCAGCTTCGAACCCGGCGAAGACTGGTTCTACAACTATGACAAATCAACGTTTCTTGACGGTCCCGAACTGTACCCGCCAGCCAACCACCCACTCGATCAAGCAGTCCCCGGACCTGCTTCCCGGGTTCCCGAGGATTGGCGAAATCACCTGCACTAGCGTCTGCACTCCGAGAAGCTACAGTGGAGCCCAGTCAATAGGTGGATGGAAGTCTGCCAACCACAAATAGTCGAGTTCCAGCAGGCTCTCTTAGATCAAGAAGGATCTCATCGTCGCAGACCAGAACGAGCCCGGATAATTCTTCTGGCCTCTGTACGTGGGTGGTTTTCTAACGGCAGCCCGTGGAGAACGGCATCTGCATTAACATCGCCAAGCCGTGCACTAACAGTGCCTCTATCCAATGAGAGGAACTGAATCCGAACATCCTGACCCGGCGCACTGGTCATGCCCTCAGTCTCCGCCGATGTCATGAAATTGGGACAAGTGACAGGCTGGTGTCACGAAATTGGGACAAGTGTCAAACAACTTGGGGTCCTACAGCCGAACGCTTTCCATGGACCGCCTCATCCAAGGCCGGTTGCCATGACTGCAAACTTCGGTTGACGGCTACGGTGACGCGCCTATTGGGGGGTTGAGTAGGATTCGTGTCGCCGTTGGCGCTAAGGGTGATTCCTGGGTGTTGTGAGTGGGTACGATCGCCTGTATGGCTTTGGAATTCTTGACTGACGCCCAGGTTTCTGGGTATGGACGCTTTCAAGGCGTCCCGGTGCAATCTGACTTGGAGCGGTTCTTCCTCTTGGATGACACGGATCGGGAGTTGGTTGCTCGGCGTCGTGGGGACCATAACAGGCTAGGGTTTGCCCTCCAGGTCACTACCGTGCGGTTCCTCGGTGTCTTTTTGGAGAATCCGTTGGATGTTCCGTGGCCAGTCGTCGAGTATTTAGCTGATCAGATCGGGGTTGGTGACCCGTCTTGCTTGAAGGAATAAACGAAGCGGCAAAAGACGGCATACGAGCATTGTTGGGAAATTCAGAAGGTTTACGGGTTCCGTTCGCTTGAGGATGACGTGTCAGCGGGAGAGTTCAGCAGGTTTTTGCGGGATCGGGCTTGGGTTCATACGGAGGGTCCGGCTGCGATGTTTGACCACACGGTGGGGTGGTTGCGTCGTCATCGGGTGTTGCTTCCTGGTATCGGGGCGTTGGGGCGTCAAATGATGAAAGTTCGGGCTGAAACTGCTGAGAGGGTTTACCGACTTCTTGCCGCAGCCGCTGAGGGCGTTGATCCGATGCTTCCGGGGCGTTTGCGTCGATCATTGAAGGTGCAGGCTGGAAGTCGTTTTTCGGAATTGGAGCTTTGGAAACAATCACCGACACGTGTGTCTGGTCCGGCTCTGGTTTCTGCACTAGACAGAGCATGCTCGTTGGAAGGCTTGCGCGTGCGGGAGGCCGATTGTTTTATGATTCCTCCGAGTCGTATCACTGCCTTGGGGCGATATGGGATGGCGAGTAAGGCCGCCACATTGCAGGGGTTGGCTGAACCGCGGCAGACAGGGACACTGCTGGCGTTGGCGCGTCACCTGGACGCTGTCGCTATGGATGATGTTCTTGATCTGTTCGCGCTCTTGATGTCCACCAAATTGATCAACCCGGCACGTTCAGCATCAAACACCAACCGGATGGCGACATTGCCCCGTTTAGAACGGGCTTCCCGGCTCCTGGCTCTCGTCAACCAGGAACTACTTACTGCCCTTGACACGGCCACCTCGGGAGGAGCCGAGCTGGATGTGACTGCCGTTGGAGCTCGTTGGGCAGGTTTGCATCGAGGGAGAAGATCCTTGAAGCCGTGACGACTGTGACTGAGTTGGTTCCGGACGATGATGGGAGCGTGGAGACAGCGATGCGGGTCGCCCTGGCCGAAAAGTACCGCACAGTACGACCTATCTTGGCGTTGCTGGCCGGAACGAGATCACTTGCCGCCTCGCCTGCCGGTGAACCCATCTTGGCTGCGGTCAAGGTGTTACCAGAACTTGCCGGACGCAGAACCCGCATCAAGCCTGTGCTTCCCGATGAGATAGATGAATCCCTTGTTCCCCCAGTCTGGCGCAGGGCTATCTATGCAAACACGGATTTGCCGGCGGATACCGTGGATCGTGATGCTTACGTCCTCTGCGTGCTCGAGCAGCTCTACAGAGCTTTGCGGGTGCGGGATATCTTTGGCACCTGCTCTCATCGTTGGGGTGACCCACGGGCAAGATTGCTTGAAGGTGCTGCCTGGGAAGAAGCTAAACCCAAGATTCTCGGCAGCCTGGGATTGGACACTCCGGTAAGAGTCCACCTTAGGGGCCTCGTTGATGTGCTCGACGCCGCCTGGCGTCAGACAGCCGAAAGGTTGGAAGAAGCCGGCCCGGACTCATCGATCAGAATAGTTCCTGGCGCCGAGGGAAAGATGCGCCTCTCCGTGGATCGGCTCGATGCCGCTGACATCCCTGCAAGCCTGACCGATCTGCGAGACGTTACGGCAGGGATGCTCCCACACATAGATTTGCCAGATCTGTTGTTGGAAGTCCACTCCTGGACCGGCTTTCTCGATGCTTATGTCCATGTCTCAGGCGCAGGGACACGGCTGCGTGACCTGGCCACCTCGCTGGCCGCCCTTTTGATCGCTGAGGGATGCAATGTTGGCCTGGTCCCAGTCATAGATCCGGCGCAGGAAGCTTTGACCCGTGGCCGGCTTTCCCATGTCGATCAAAACTATGTCAGGGCTGAAACGCACGCCGCCGCGAACGCCGCTCTCATCGAAGCTCAGAGCAAAGTGCCAATCGCACAGCATTGGGGTGGTGGGTTGTTGGCCTCTGTCGATGGGCTTCGTTTCGTGGTGCCGGTCAGGACGTTGAACTCGGGTCCATCGCCGAAGTACTTCGGTTACAAACGTGGCATCACCTGGCTGAATGCCGTCAATGACCAGGTAGCCGGGATTGGGGCACAAATCGTTACCGGGCCCCCAAGGGACAGCCTTCACATCCTCGACGTGCTGCTGAATCTTGACGGCGGACCTAAACCAGAAATCGTTGCCACAGACGAAGCATCGTATTCCGACATGGTCTTTGGCCTGTTCAGCATGCTCGGCTACCGCTTCTCACCCCGCATCGCCGATATCGGGGACACCAGGTATTGGAGGGCTCACTGGCCAGCAGCTCCGGTCTCGGACTACGGGCCCCTCAACGCCATTGCCCGGAACAAAGTGAATTTGTGCAAGATCGAAACCCATTGGCCTGACATGTTGCGGGTCGTTGGTTCTCATATTACCCATCAGGTTCGGGCCTATGACGTGCTCAAAATGCTTGGGCGCGATGGTAAGCCGACACCTTTGGGCCAGGCCGTCACGGAGTATGGGCGGATCGCAAAAACTCTACACTCGTTGGCCATGATCGATCCTGTGGACGACACCCACCGCCGCGGCGTCAATGCACAAACCACGGTTCAAGAATCCCGACATCGGCTGGCTCGAAAGGTCTTCCATGGAAGACGTGGACAGATCTATCAAAAATACCGCGAAGGCCAAGAAGATCAGCTCGGCGCCCTCGGCCTTGTAGTAAACGCGATCACTCTCTGGAACACTCGCTACCTCGACGCGGCCATCACCGAGCTCCGCGCACAGAGGAGAGAGGTCCGTGATGAGGACATCGCCAGACTTTCACCCCTCGGACACGCACATCTGAACGAACTTGGCCGATACAGCTTCTCAACTACCAACACCCCCAAAACACTCCGACCCTTTAGAGATCCGTCAGCAGAGGTCTAAGTGATCTCCCCGCAGCAGCTGGCCAATTGTTATCATTGCGGGTTACAGGTCAGACACGGTGGCTGAAATTGATGACCGGACGGGTGTGACTCATCGCACATCTGGTCTGCTTTGCGGCAGTGCCTTGAAGCTCCCAACCACCCGATAGGGGCACCACCTATTGGAATGGGTGCGACGGCAGACTGCGCGCAGGCCTATAACCGTCACCAGGTGAAAAGTCGTTAGGGGCTAATTAGGGCCTCGATGACAGCTGCGCCGGGGACGGCAGGCTGTCATCGCCACGCCCTGGAGTTTCCTTGACGCGGGCCTCGTTCCATGACATACATTGACTGATCGGACAACATGGTGACGATCACAACTAATAGGGGGATATGGTTTTGAAGAATCGTTTTCGTAAAAAGCTGGGGCTTGCAATCGGAGGATTGCTAACACTTGGCATGGTAACAACAGGGGCGGGGGTCGCAAGCGCTGACACCGTCGTCGCGCCTGAAACCGTGTCGACAGAAGCCAGCATTATCATCCCCGACAACCCAGTGACAACCGTTGTCGAATCCGGAACAACGACCATAAAATCAACGACGCCCAATGGCGAAGGAGACCTGAGCATTTCGCTACCAGGATCAATCTCTACGCCAAAAGGAAACGTGCCCTCAATCGCCGTTGAGAGAGACCTTTTTTCGGGCATCGGAGCACCAGTTATGGCAACTCGACTGGCAAATGCCAGTATCGAAGCCTACGAGACAAAGGTGGGTACACAGTCGATCGTCACGATTGACAATGCCAAGGCTTCAAAAACCTACAAATTTGAACTGGACGTCCCCGCTGGCACTTCGCCGGAACTTACCGTCACCGGAGCAGTCAACGTCGTAGACGCTGAAGGCACTGTCGTTTCCGGGTTTGTTCCACCCTGGGCTTACGATGCACACGGCGACTCTGTCCCCACGCACTTCACCTTGGAAGGCAACACCCTCGTCCAGACCGTTGATTTTTCCACAAACAACGCTTTCCCCATTGTTGCCGATCCAACATCAATCCAATGGGTACCGTGGCCGGTCTTCGCAATTGACGGTGTAACGCTCAGAGTGGTGGCAACCGTCAATGCGGCAATATTTGTCGGCGGATCTTGGGCCGGCTGCGTGTTCTCCAAGTTGTCAGGGGTAGCCGGTAAAGTCCTCACTCAAATTTGTGCAGCATTTGGCATTACCGTTGCACTGAACGTATTGAAGATCGTCGGTTCAACTTTCAAAAATACAGCGATCTCAAATAGCGGGTGCTATGGAATCAATATTTCCAATCCAAGTGCAGCGCTAAGGACTATGCCGCATAAAGACTGCTGGCCCTAGGCTCTACTCAAAGGATTCAAAGTGAAAGCGTATCGCTACATCCATCTGTCTCTTCTGGTCGTGTCATTCATTCCCATGGGATTGCACTGGTGGCCGTTTATTTACTGCATTATTCCGCCCGTGGTTGTCATTGCAATTTACGCCTTGAATGAGATTGTCTTGAGTCGAAAAGAGGACAAATTCCAAGGGGAAGCGTCCACGCTGCGAAACGACACTATGCTTCACGCGTACCGCGAAGGGTAGCATGGCGCTAAACTCGTCATCCCACTGCTGAACTGGTTTCCGAAATTTGGACTTGGTAAACAGGGGCGGAACGAAGCGTGCCTGAGTTCGATAATTCATCGGACTCAGGCACGCAGGCGTTAAGGCGTTAAGGAGACCCGTTGACGGATTGCGACACCATTCTGTCGAATACCGGCCGCCACGACATTCGACACCTCTCTCAGGCTTCGATATCGAACTCATCAAGATCAATCCCTCTAACTCAAACGAACGTTTGCGATAGACCCAACGGCACGTGTCGGCGGGATCACGGCAAGCGGCGGCTTTCCTATCAAAACTCACACCAAATTCAAACTAACAAAACATGGCCACATCTATGAGTTGCGATAGGCTCTAGTCATGGGTCACAAAATTGGGTACGCGCGAGTCAGCACCACCGATCAGGACCCGCAGTTGCAACTCGATGCCCTGGCACGCGAAAACTGCTTGAAAGTCTTCACCGACACAGCAACCGGCACCAAGACCGACCGCCCACAATGGAACCTGTGTCTGGCAGACCTTCGCCCAGGCGACACCCTCGTCATCTGGAAGATTGACCGCCTCGGACGTAACCTTCGCGATCTGGTTGACATTGTCACCACACTCGATGAACGCGGCGTAGGCGTTCAGTCGCTGACCAATGGCATTGTGGACACCACGACAGCCCAGGGCAAACTCGTTTTCGGGATGTTCGCTCTCATGGCCGAATACGAAGCTGCACTGATCCGCGAACGAACTCAGGCCGGGCTGACAGCGGCAAGAACACGAGGGCGCACTGGCGGACGCAAACCAAAAATGACCCCGGAACTCATCAACAAGGCCCAACGAATGTACGACGCCAAACAATTCACCATGTTAGAAATCGCAGACACCTGTGATGTCACACCAATGACGATCTACCGACACATCCGAACATCCAACCCGAACCCAGAAAGCCCTTAGCGCCAACGGCGACACGAATCCTACTCAACCCCCTATTGGCGCTCTTCGCTGTCCGCTTGCCGACCCTCTGCGGGACACTACCCGCGAAGCTCTCCCCACCCGAAGCTACTTTCTGCAACGAAATCCTGCAATTCGCTACGTAAACGGGCGGTGAAGCCGTCGGCTCCTTCGGGTGGATAAAGCCAGAACCCCATTTGCTCGTCGTACACGAAGACTCGCAGAAGCAAGTCCGCACTGATGATCGTCGACGACGTGACCGGTTCGCCTTTCGCCGTCACCACATCCATACGGGTGTGCTCGAGTTCATTCGGAGTCAGAATAGCCTCGAGCGCTGGCCGTGCCGCGAGCAAAATATCCTCCACGATCATCATTTGTTCATGCTCGCAGCCGCCGAGGGCCTGGGCTAGGGAGGCGCCTGTTCAAGGACCCCCAACAGAATAATTCTGGTGGCTGTGGGTGCCCTCAAGTGGTTTCGAAGCCGCATGATTTGCGCTCAGTTAGACTGGCGTCATGCATTCTGCCTTCGGCTACTTCAGTGGCAGTGAATCCTTTCCGGTGCAGCCCAAAGAACTCCACGAAAAGATTGCCACGTCCGGAACGTGTAGTGATCGGTGGCATCTGGCTGGCCGCGACGATTTGTCGCTTGAAGTTATGGCAATCTTGGCCCAAGACTCAGACCCGGAAGTCAGAAGCGGTATTGCCATGAACTATCTCACCCCGGCAGGCATACTGGCTTTGCTTGCGAACCAGCATCCAGACCTGGTTCCCCCGATTTCCATCCATACGAACGCACCGCCCACTCTCAAAGAGCTAGCTCCGATACTCTGGCAAACAGATGAGTCCATATTCCAATACCTCGTCGACAAGGGAGCGACTGAGGAGGAATCTACCGAGCTCCGGAAACTGCACAGTCGCTTGACCCGTCAACACTTGAACCAAATAAGGAAGGCGCAGAAGAATGTGCCACCGGATGAGGTCCCCTACATGGAGCCGCCGCGCGCACCCCTGTTGGGAGACGCCTGGAGGAGCATACACACTGAGCCAAGCAACGATGCCACACCGCCATACAGTCCACAATTCCTGAACGACGCCGCGCACTATTGGGAACACTGGTCTAAGTAGCGCCACAACATCCGGGCGTGACAGACAGGACATAGGCCGGTCCTGGCTGGCAGTGACAGGGTCGGAATGGCCAGATAGCCCGAGATCAGCGGTAAGGCTGTTATTTTGGCCTCACTTCATGACTTTGCCGGGCATCTTGCCGGTCACGGAACAATGCAGAGCAGCCACCCGCGCCCTCCCGGCGAACCCTTGCACCGATGACCTGCCCGCAGGGGAACGGTCAGTGGGACGCGCGTTGGGCTGATTGTTGACCGGCGTTCGCGTGGGTACGCACATGCTGTTTCGTGTCCGAGGTGGGCCAGTCTGGAATGATTGCGGTATGACGTCATTGGAGATTCGATCGCAGCCGTGGACGGGAGTTTTCGGAGGGCCGGACGCGGATGAGTGGACGACTCGCAGGATCGAGTCTCGCGTGGAATTTATTGTCGATGGGCGGACCGTTACGGAGCTCAGTGGCATTGACGTAGATCCGGAGCACATAACTGTGTTCGACCTGGTTGAGGCGGGCCTTGCCGCCGATGTACTCATGGGACGAGCGCAACTGACGGAATCTTTCCCGCCAGAAGGCCGGCTTCCCCTGTTGGTTTGCCCCTGTGGCGAACCCCGAGAAGGGGCGCTCACCGTGAGGGTTTCCCTGACGAAAGACACCGTGACGTGGGACCGATGGGCATGGGAAGAGGACGGGTTTCCAAAAGAGCCGTTTCCTACTCTGCCCGCATGTCATTTTCCCCTTGACGAGTACTCCGCGGCCATTGATGAAGCTGCCCAAGTGGCGACAGCGATGCGGGGCAAGGCCTCAAGCATCATCCGTGTGGCCGACCACCCCGGCGGTATGAGACACCGCATCGTGAGGCGAGCCCGGAGTGAGCTCGCCGCCCAAGTCGATTGGCTCGATTTGGAGATTCTTAAGCCCGATGCTGGGGGCGCAAGCGCCGGCCTGCACGAACTCCTTGCTGCGGTGAAGTCGATTCGAAACGAACTTGCAGCAGCAACCACCGATCGTCGCTACTCGCCAACTTTGGAACAGTCAGAGCGAGTAGTTGGCGCCGCATCGAGGATTCTTACTTCGCCGGAAAATTTCCGGCTGCCTCAACCGACATTGAATGCTTTGGACTGGCTACGCGGAAACCTGTCTGTCACGAAGTAGCCTGTCGCGGAAGAAACGCAGGCAACGGATAGGTTTTTCCTTTTGGGGAACCCTGAGCGGGATAGCGCGTTCGAGAAGAAACGAGGCCGCAACGGGAAGAATCCCGGCCTGGCGGTCCACGAGGACCTCTGCACCGTCACAGACGAGCACGGGCGGACCAGACACGGGTTCACCGCCATCGAGCCAAACCAGCTCTGGCTCACCGACATCACCGAACACAAGCCAGTGAGGGCAGGCTCTACCTCTGCGCGATCAAGGATGTGTTCGGGGACAAGATCGTCGGGTGCTCGATCGACTCACGGATGAAGGCACCTCTGGCCGTCAACGCGTTGGACAACGCCGTCGCAATGCGCGACTCCATGCTTTGGCTGGTCGTCTCCTACAACATGACTACCGACGTTGGCGGCGCACCAGATATTCGAGCAGGAATAGTGCGAGGTACCCAACGCCCGCGGCGACACCGATGAGCAGCACATACTGCAACCAGAGCGGTTCGATTACAGGCTTGCTGACCAGATTAATTGAGGCCATAAAAACGACAATGCTTAGCGGCACAAGTGGTTGGGGAGAAATCTGGCCTTCATCCACAGTCGCCATCAGGTGCGCCATGAAGCCGATCGACGCCGAAGCTAACGGGAGCGCCCAGATCGATATCCAAAAGAGAAAGTCTTCCATGTCAGTACTTCGCCGTTATGAGTGAATAGCACGAACCCGGACCGACGATGTTCAGGGCAAACTTCCCGCCATCTTGAAATAGGCCCTCTAGGCCGTTTAGCTGGGTCATCGACAGACTGAATCGGTTCTTCACATACTTGCTCCGGGTATCTTCGTCGTTGTCCACGCCTCAATACTGCCTCATACACAATTTGATTAATGCCGTCTCGAACCTGGTGTCCCGTCTAGACACCGCCAAAGCGTCCCGCAAGCCGGTCCACCACCGAACTCGTCCGACCCTGACCTGCATCGTCGCGGCATCAGGCCACTGACTGTGTCGTAAGGGGTGTTCGATGACTTGTCCGGTGAAGGGGCCTAATGTGACACACTGAACTGCATGTCTAAACTATTGGTCGGCTATGCTCGCGTGTCCACGGAAGAGCAAGACCTCACCGCGCAGCGAGATGCCCTGGCAGCTCTTGGCGTTAAGCCTGACCGCGTCTATGTTGACCATGGCTTTACCGGCAAGAACAAGAATCGCACCGGACTTCGCGAAGCCCTCGCCTCCTGCCGGGCCGGGGATACCTTCGTCGTTACCAAGCTCGACCGCCTGGCCCGGTCCGTCCGAGACGCCCACGAGATAGCCGACGACCTCGCCAGCCGTGAAATTAAACTCAGCATAGGCGGATCCGTCCATGACCCCACCGACCCCATGGGCAAACTGCTGTTCAACGTCCTAGCGATGATCGCCGAGTTCGAAGCCGACCTGATCAGCATGCGCACCCGCGAAGGCATGAAAGTCGCCAAGGCCAACGGCCGACTCCGGGGAAAGCAGCCAAAACTCACCGTGAAACAGGAAGCCCACCTCCTCGAACTGCACGACGCCGGCAAACACACTATGGCCGAAATGGCAGAACTATTCTCCATCAGCCGATCCACCATCTACCGGGCCGTTGAACGGGGCCAACACAAGAAAACCGGCACAATCACTCCGTGACCACTTCCTGTCACCACCGAAAAATGACCTGCGGACCTCATCGTTGCCCGACGCTGCGACAGCTTTGCATCAGGCATTTCGCATTTTCGCAAGCCCTATCAACACCAGGACCGTCACCGGAATGTCGTTAGCGTGAATTTCCGTACCGATCCTCCTCAGACCCCGACTTATCACCGCCAAAGGGTACATTCGGTTAATGCTTGATATCACAGAGGTATGGCCACTCTTCGGCCTACCAATCACCAGCCCGCGCTTGGAACTTCGTTTGGCCCGTGATGAAGACCTGCCCGGGATTGTCGAAGCGGTTCTCAGCGGTATTCACGATCCTGCCGTCATGCCGTTCTCGAATCCTTGGACTGAGGCGCCTAGGGAAGAACTCATTCGTAACACCGCCAAACACCAGTGGCATCTCCGCTCTGGAATTGCGCCCGATAATTGGACCTTGAACATGGTTGTCCAGTTCGACGGGACCCCGATTGGAATGCAGACCATCCGTACTCATGACTTTTCCATTCGGAGAACCGTTGCCACTGGTTCCTGGCTTGCACTCCGGTACCAGGGCCTTGGACTCGGAAAGGAAATGCGTGCAGCTGCACTGATCTTTGCCTTTGATCATCTCGGGACAGAGGTTGCCGAGTCCTCAGCGGCAGCATGGAACGAGTCCTCCTTGGGGGTGTCGCGGAGTCTTGGATATGTCGAAGGCAGTCTCAAGCGCGTCATTACCCGCCCTGGAGAACTGACGGAGCAGCAAGAGGTGACCGTGACGCCGGCCGAGTTCCGACGCCCTGACTGGAACGTTTCTGTTACTGGCCTGGAAGCGGCGAAAAAGGAATTGCTGCGTCAAGCGGCAAGCTAGCCCCTGGTCGGTGCATCGCTTCACCTACGTAGGGGCTGCCAACACAGCTACGTCCGCGAGATGCAGGCGACTGTGAATAGCCGTTACCTCGACCGTGACTGTCCGATCTCAATCCTTGACAGATATAGAAGCATCCAAGATTTGCCGCTCCCGCGTTGCCGGCCGTCGTGGTCGGGTTCTTATCAGCAATGACGGCATGAATGGGGGAGCGGGGCCAGGTCTCATGAGGACAGGAGCCACCGCCACGGGGCCACCTTTCAGGCGCAAGGGGATTTACGCCGAGGTACTTAGCGCCTTGCCCCACATCTGCCACCCAGCGCGCACGCCAGAAACGAAACCTTCCAACTTGGGGTTGACGTAGTAGGTAGTGAGATCTCCGGCCGGGTCGGTGACGCTGGTCAGGCGGCTTATCCCGTCGTAGACGTAGTGGGTTTGTCCCAGCGGGGCATCGATGGTGACCACGTTGCCGTCGCTGTCGTACGACAGCGTGGTGATGGCCCCTGCAGGATCGGTGACCTTGCAGACGTTTCCTGCGAAGGCGCCACAGATGCTGCGGTCTTTTTTCCCGCAGGTAGGTGGAGGATTCAACCCCTGTCGGGCCTTGTTGGCTGGAAGTGAGTTGATTCCCTGCCGGGTCGTAGGTCATGGAGGTGCGGTTGCCGGCCGGGTCGGTGGCGCACTTGGGACGGTGGGGTTTTCCCGTCTGGGCATCAGGGCAAGACGGTGCGGTGGCGTAGGCGAAGGCTGCGGCTGCACCGGTGGGGAGTTTGGCTTGGGTGAGGTTGTTGCCTTTGTCGTAGTCAAAGGTGGTCGAGGTGGAAGCCGGGCCGCCGTTAGCGGAACTACTCAGGTAACGGCGTTGCGCTTCTTGAATTTGGCTTTGTCCCAGGCGCGGGTGTCGAGGATGTCGCGCAGGATCTCGACGGCATCCCAGACGTCCGCATGGCCGAGGTAGAGCGGGGTGATGCCGAAGCGGAGGACCCCGGGCTCGCGGTAGTCGCCGATGACGCCGCGGGCGATCAGCGCGCTCATGACGGCGTAGCCGTCGGGGTGGCGGAAGCTGACGTGACTGCCTCGGATGGCATGGTCGCGCGGGGTGATTAGTTCCAGGGGGTGGCTGGCGCAGCGCTGTTTAACGAGGGCGATGAACAGGTCGGTCATGGCCAGCGACTTGGCCCGCAGGGCTGCGGGGTCGACGTCGAGCATGATGTCCAGCCCCGTCTCCACCATGGCTAGTGAGGTGATCGGCTGTGTCCCGCACAGGAAGCGGTTGATGGTCGACGCCGGTGCATAGGAATCCGCCATGTTGAATGGCTTCGCATGCGACCACCAGCCGGACAGCGGCTGCCAGAAGCGGTCCTGGTGGCGGGCGTTGACCCAGATGAAGGCCGGGGCGCCCGGACCGCCGTTGAGGTATTTGTAGGTGCAGCCGACGGCGTAGTCGGCATCGGCGCCGTTGAGGTCGACGGCGACTGCCCCGGCCGAGTGGGCCAGGTCCCAGATGGCCAGCGCGCCCACACCATGCGCCTTGGCCGTGACAGCGGTCATGTCCCACATGGCGCCTGTGCGGTAGTTGACGTGCGAGAGCGCCAGGACGGCCACCGAACCGTCCAGGGCCTGCTCCAGCGACAGGTCTTCGTCGATAAGCCGCACCTCGTAACGGATGCCCGTCTCCTGCGCCACGGAGTTCAGGAAGTCCGTGATCCCCTCGGCGATGTAAATATCCGTGGGGAAGTTGTCGCGCTCCGTGACGATGACGCGTCGCTCCGGGTGATCCACCTGCTGGATGCGGATGGCGGACGCGAGGGCTTTGAACAGGTTCAGGCTGGTGGTGTCGGTGACGACAGTTTCGCCGTCTCGACCGCCGATCAGTTTGGCGAGCTTGTCGCCCAGGCGCACCGGCAGCTCGAACCAGCCAGCCGTGTTCCAACTGCGGATCAGCCCCTCACCCCATTCGGTAGCGATGACCTGCTGTGCCCGTTCCAGGGCCCCGACCGGGCGCGGACCGAGGGAGTTGCCGTCAAGGTAGATCACGCCGTCGGGCAGGATGAAGCGTTCCTTGAAGGACGAGAGCGAATCAGTCGAATCGGCGGCAACGCAGGCTTCGCGCGTGCTGAGATCCAAGGGGTGGGTGAGGGTTTCCATAAATTCTCCTGTAGTACCGAAAGCTGTGCGTCTACGCGACGGGTATTGTGTGTTTCAGCTCACAGATTAGAATATGAATCGGGCAGCGTTCACCCCTTCCGAATAATCAATCAAGATTGGAGCCAGTATTGAATCTCAATTCAGAAGTCATCCGTGCGCGCCCCCGTCAATCGAATCCGATTCACTTGGACGAGGCGGACATGGTGATCCTGCGCGAACTCTCCCAGGATGCCCGCACGCCCAATAACTTGTTGGCCAGCCGGGCCGGACTGGCTCCCTCAACCTGCTTGAATCGGGTGAGGGCGTTACGGCAGGCTGGGATCATTCGCGGCTTCCATGCCGACATTGATCTGGGCAGCTTGGGGCTGTACATTTTCGCGTTGATTTCCATCAACGTCCACGGCCAGGCCCGCAAAAACATGCTTGAGTTGGCCCGGGAGCTGCGGGACTTGCCGCAAACGCTCAATGTCTTCGTCCTGGGTGGAGAGCATGATCTGCTCTTGCACGTTGCTTGCGCCAACACAACAGAGCTCCGGGACTTCGTGGCCGCTAACCTCGGCAGCAATCAGGCTTTCGTCAGCACCCAGACCACCCTGATTTTTGAGCACATGCAGCCTACCTCGCGAATTCAAAGCGCCCGCTGAGCGGTTGGTGGAGATCCTCGGGTGCATCTCTCATACCGGGAGCCCTGGTTGAGCTAGGCCAGCTGGCGACCGGTTCTAGCCCCATTGGTCTGGCGTTTTGGGGACGAGCGGCATCAGAGCGACATAGAATTGGTCCTATGAGCGAACACCTCTTTGATGCGGGCCCCGTCCAACCTTGGGCAGGTGCCTCAGCTGCCGTTGTTGAGCACACGGTGGAGTGGGTTGACACGGATGCGTCGGGGCACCAACACAACTCCGCGATCATCCGTTGGGTCGAATCTGCCGAGGCTGAGCTGTTTCGCCAACTTGCCCTGCCGGACTATTTCCCATCCGCTCCGCGCGTGCACCAGTCGGTGAATTTCCGCGCCAAGGTCTGGTTCGGTCAGCGCGTCACCACCACGATCTGGGTGCAGAAACTGGGTGTTTCCTCTGTGACCTTTGGCTTCGAGGTCAGGGTCAAGCCCATGGGGGAGCGCCCGGGAGGGCTCGCGGCCGACGGCATTGTTGTTGCCGCGCATGTCCCCGCCGGCGGAGACTCCTCGGCACGCTGGTCGGAGCACATTCGTGGCGCGATCACGGAGGCGGTGCCGCAGTGAGCGCTCTTGAGCCGGGCATCCGGCATCATCAATTGATCATCACCCTCTATGGCCTGTACTGTCGGGGCGTCGGCCAGGCAATGCCCGTTTCTGTGCTGATCGACATGCTCGGCGACCTTGGGTATGACGGGGCCGGGGTGCGCTCGGCGGTGTCACGACTGAAAGCCAAAGGTGTCCTGCGGAGCGTGAAGGATGGCAATGTCGCCCAGTACGAGCTCTCCTCGGCTGTTGCTGATTTGTTCGCCGAAGGTGACGAGCGGATCTTTTCTGACGGAACCCGAATGTCACCCATGGTTGGGCGCTGGCCATTTTCTCGGTTCCCGAGACCTTGCGTAGTCGCCGCCATCAACTGCGCACGGTACTGTCTGGGTTCGGCTTTGGGTCGATGGCTTCGGGTGTCGGAGTCGCCCCGGAATCCGCTCTGGAGCGGACCAAAAAGCGGCTTCAAGCACTGGAGCTTGATCAGTTCGTCGACTTTTTTCGGGGCGACCACGTAGCTGAAGGTGATTTGCGCGCCAAAGTTGCCCAATGGTGGGACTTGGCGGCGTTGGATGCGCAGTTCGTGAGTTCCTGAGCCTATACAGCGCAACGGCCGACCAATGGGTCGCCCGGATCGGCACCGATCCTGAACGTGCACTTGAGAAATCGACGCCGGAGCTGAGGCGGGAAGCCTTCCGCTCCTACATTCCCATGTTGACCGTGTGGCGGCGGTTTCCCTACAAGGACCCGGGCCTTGCTTCGGAGTACCTCCCTCAAGGCTGGAAGGGGCAGGATGCCAGAAAGGTATTCCTGGAGATTCACCGCCTGCTCGCACCCCTTGCCGAGGCCCATGCCCGGTCCTTGATGGCCTAAATACCCGTCATTGTGTCGGCTCTATTGGATGACGGCAATGCCCTGGATTTCAATCAGGGCTTCTTTCTGCCATAGTCGGCTGACGCCGATCCCTGCCATGGCTGGGTACTCTGAGCCTGCCATTTCGCGCCACAGTCGGCCAATTTCGCGGCCGTTGGCCATGTAGTCGTCGACGTCCGTGAGGTAGATCGTCACGCTGACCAGGTCTTGTGGCTGGCCCCCCGCTTCAATCAGGGTGGTCAGCACGTTGCTCAGTGCCTGTTCGAACTGGGCCACGATGCCGCCCGGAACGATCTGCATATCCGCATTCAATGCCGTTTGGCCGCCAAGGTACACAGTGTTGCCGGCCAGGATGCCGTGGGCGTATCCCGAGGGCTTGGGGAGGGCGGACGGGTTGATGGTCTTGTTGGGCATCATTTTTCCTTTAGTTGGGAAGTCCGTCTCAAAAATACTGTGACATGACTCTCATTTGGTGTTACATTGAGCATATTCGACGATCGTAAATAAGTCGACATATACCTTTGAGGGGAACGGCACCCATGAAACTGCCACTTTGCGCACCGGTGGATCAGGCACCACGGCGGCCCTGCTGCTGGAGGATGAGGCTATCTGCCGCTGCCGGCATCCAATGTGGGGAAGCTGTTGGCTCGCCAGACTGGAAGGCCCAGCTATCCGCCGCAGCGGCAGGGAGCATTTCGGCGTCGTCTCCCTGGGGGAGGCTGATCTGGCGCCGCTGCTGCCACGGCAGGAAAAGTTATCTGCTGCGGCGTGAATTATCTCGACCACATCCAGGAGATGGGACGCGAGGTACCTGACTACCGACGCTTTTCGCCAAGTATGCGGACACGTTGATTGGTGCCAGGGACAGCATTGAGGTCCAGGGCAGTGAGCGTGTGGACTGGGAAGCCGAACTTGCCGTCGTCGTTGGGCACCCCTTGCTCGGGCAGATGAGGAAGAAGCAACTGCGGCGATCGCCGGATACACCGTTGCAACGACGTATCCATGCGGGACTGGCAAAACCGAACGCTGCAATGGTTCCAGGAAAGGCGTTCGACGCCACGACACCCTTGGGCCCGGTTCTGGTCACGGCGGATGAATTCCCCTCCAGCCATGGCTTTGAAGTTAGCAGCCACGTCAACGGCGAACTCGTCCAAAACGGCAACACCGCGGAACTGGTTTCGGCCCTGCCAAGCTGCTGTCCTATATCTCCCAATTCACCACACTGCGACCCGGAGACGTAGTCCTGACCGGAACCCCCGGTGGCGTTGGTATGGCATGAAGCCGCCGCGCTTCTTGGCCGACGGGGAGTCCTGCTCACCGAAATCGCAGGAATCGGCCAACTGGAGAACCAGGTCCGAATCCACGCTGTCGCCAACACCACCCACTAGACACCCGATACATCCAATAGGAGTGAAAATCATGAGCGAAACCATTGCCTACCAAACCGAGGGCGATAACTCCATCTACGCAAACGCCGCCGGCGCCGTGGTGCCGTGGTAACCCGGGCCGGGGAAGAAGACACGAACACCGCCCAGTCCGGCGACTGTATCCGTGTTTCTGGGGTGTCCATCCAGCACACCCCGGCAACGAAGATCTGGTTCGGCCAGGTCTCCAACACCCCCGGCTACCGCTCGCTGCCGCACCACCACGGCGAGGCAGAAACCGGCGGGTACGTGCTGCGTGGCCATGGCCGCATCTACTTCGGCGAGAACTACTCAGAATTCCTGGACATGAAGGCCGGCGACTGGGTGTTCGTGCCACCCTTCATGCCCCACGTTGAGGCGAACATGTCCGTCACCGAGGACCTCGTCTGGCTCACCGCGCGCACGCCGGAAAACCTGGTGATCAACCTTGAGGATGTTCCAGACGAAACTCTGGCCGACTACCGGAGGGCCTAGGGCCTGTGAACAGCGAAACAGCGATCCTGGAAGCCGGAACCTCGGAGACTTTCCTCAGAGCCATCGAACTCACCTCGGTGGCGCCGCAGGTCCATGATCTGGCTTTCGAAGCCACCACACAGTACGTGCCCTGGCCCAAGTCCTACGGTGGGGACATGGTCGCCCAGTGCGCCGCGGCCATGATGCGCTCCGTGGAATCAGACCGCAAGCTGCATTCCATGCACAGCTATTTCATGCGTCCCGTCGACATTGGTGCCGCAGTCCGCTACGAAGTGGAAATCCTGCGCGACGGGCGCGGCTACTCGACCCGCAGTGTCAGGGGCTATCAGAACGGCAAAACTGTGTTCGCGGCCATGGGTTCCTTCCACGTCCCGGAAGCCGGGTCTGAATACCAGCCTGCCATGCCGGCTGCGGTGGATCCGGAGTCTCTGCGCAGTGCGGCAGAAGTGCTCGATGGTGTCCCGGGTCCGGCGGCCGACTATTGGGCCAACGGACGAAGCTTCGACATGCGACACATCCCGGTCCCGTGTACGTCCAGGTTGAGGGCGAGGCAACGCCAACGCAGGCCATCTGGGTGAAGGCCTTTGACAGTTTGCCCGACGACCCGGATCTGCACCGCACGGCGTTGGCCTACGTGTGCGACTACACCATCCTGGAACCGCTTCTGCGGGTCAACGGGCTCAGCTGGACATCGCCCGGACTTGTCACCGCAAGCCTTGACCATTCCATCTGGTTCCACCGCGACGGCCGGGCCGACGACTGGGTGCTCTACGCCCAGGAAGCCGTTTCCGGCCAACACAACAGGGGCCTAGCCATGGGCCGGTTCTTCTCCCGGAACGGCACGCTCCTGGCTACGGTCGCCCAAGAGGGCATGGTCCGAGCCTAGAACCGACCACCGGTCCTGTCCCACACCGCGTATTGACTTTGAAAGGAAATGGCCATGACATTGACGACATCGGCCCATGTGGACTCATTCACCCGCGATCATCTTCCACCCGCCGACTCCTGGCCCATCTTGGAGTTCACCCTTCCGGAGCTGCAATACCCGGAGCGGATGAATGCTGCTACGGTGCTGATCGATGACGCCGTCGCCCTATTTGGCCCCGACCGTCCGGCCCTCCATACACCGGATGGCACCACCTGGACTTACGGCCAGCTGCTTCGACACGCCAACCAAGTGGCCCAAGTACTGACAGAAGACTTCGGCGTCGTGCCCGGAAACAGGGTGCTGCTACGCGGCCCCAACAACCCGTGGCTCGTCGCCGCCTGGCTGGGCGTCCTCAAAGCTGGCGCCGTGGTGGTCACCACGATGCCCATGCTCCGAGCCTCAGAGATTTCCATACTGATCGGGCTCACCCAGCCGGCCGTGGCCATCACCGACCACCGCTTTGTCGAGGATCTTCACGCGGCTGCCGGGCAGACGCTGCCGTTCATGACCTACGGAGCGGACCACGCCGGTGACCTCACCGCCCGCTGTGCCGCCAAGAGCGGGACGTTCACCAACGTCGATACGGCAGCCGACGACGTCGCCCTTCTTGGCCCGACCTCCGGCACCACAGGCACGCCGAAGGTCACCATGCACTTCCATCGGGATATTCTCGCGAACGCGGACACGTTCGCCCGGTACCTGCTGGAACCCACTCCGGATGATGTCTTTGCCGGATCACCGCCGTTGGCCTTCACCTTTGGCCTGGGCGGACTGGTCGTCTTCCCCTTGCGGTTCGGCGCCTCATCACTGCTGACGGAACGTGCCGCACCCCTAGAATTGGCCGAAGCGGCGGCTGCAGCCAATGCGTCCATTCTGTTCACGGCCCCTACTGCTTACCGGGCCATCCTCAAGGAAGGCCGCGGCGATCTGCTGAGCCGCCTGCGTATCGCAGTTTCCGCCGGCGAGCACCTGCCCAAGGAGACCTGGCAGCACATCTTTGACGAAACCGGGGTGAAACTGGTCAATGGTATCGGGGCCACCGAAATGCTGCACGTCTTCATCTCGGCAGCGGGGGAGGACATCCACCCCGGCGCCACCGGTGTGGCCGTCCCTGGCTACCGGGCCCTGATCCTGGATGACCACGGTGCTGAGGCTGCGCCGAATGAAGCCGGCAGACTGGCAGTGATCGGCCCCACCGGTTGTCGGTACCTCGATGACCCCCGCCAAGCCAACTACGTCCACGACGGTTGGAACGTCACCGGGGACACGTTCTTGCGAGACGACGACGGCTACTTCGTGTACCAGGCACGCTCGGACAACATGATCGTCTCTTCCGGTTACAACATTGGCGCCCCGGAAGTGGAAGCTGCCATCAACGAGCACCCCGACGTCGTCGAAAACGCCGTCGTAGCCCGTCCTGACGAGGAACGCGGCTCCGTGGTGTGCGCCTTCGTGGTCCTGCGAGACGGAGTAGACGGCGACGCTGCCAAGCGCAAGGAAATCCAGGACTTCGTCAAAGCCACCATCGCTCCCTATAAATACCCCCGTGACGTGCGGTTCGTGACCGAACTGCCGCACAACCCCAGCGGAAAACTGCAGCACTTCCGGCTGCGTGAAGCCATCGCCAAGGAACGCGAATTCCAAAGTGGTGCTTCCTCCGTTGATTCCGCACAGGCCCCTGCGATGGCCGATGCCTTCACCCAAAACTCTCGATAGGACCGAAAAACCATGAAGATCGCAATTGTTGGCGGCGGCCCCGGTGGGCTGTACTTTGCCGCATTGATGAAGCAGCTGGACCCCTCCCACCAGATCACCCTGTGGGAGCGCAACGCCGCCTCCGACACTTTCGGATTCGGTGTCGTCTTCTCCGATGAAACCCTCGGCGGCATCGGCAACGCAGACCCCGTCGTGGCCGACTACATGAGCAGGCGATTCGCACGCTGGAGCGACATCGACATCCACTTCAAGGAGCAGATGACCACGGTCGGCGGGCAGGGCTTTGCCGCGATGAGCCGCAAGGAACTGCTGCAACTGCTCCAGCGGCGCACGCTGGAACTCGGTGTGGACGTCCGCTTCAGCACCATGGCACCCCCGGTGGAGGACCTGGCCTCCGGCTACGATTTGGTGCTCGCAGCCGACGGTGTCAACTCCCAAATCCGGGCCAAATACGCTGACACCTTCAAGCCGTCCCTGGATGTGCGCGGCAACAAGTACATGTGGCTGGGAACCGACAAGGTCTTTGAGGCGTTCAAGTTCTTCGTCAAGGAGACCCAATGGGGTGTCATGCAGATCCACGGCTACCCCTACTCCGATGAGGGTTCGACATTCATCGCCGAAATGTCCCCGGAGGTCTGGCACGCCGCCGGCTTCGACGAGACGGCTAACGATGTCTTCGCCCCCGGCGTCTCCGATGAAAAAGCAGTAGCGAAGATCCGTGACATTTTCGCTGAGGAACTAGCCGGGCACCAGGTGCTGACCAACAACTCGAAATGGCTGAACTTCACCACCGTGCGCAACGAAAACTGGCGCAATGACAACATCGTGCTGCTCGGCGATGCTGCCCACACCGCCCACTTCTCCATCGGCTCAGGGACCAAACTGGCCATGGAAGATGCCCTTGCCTTGGCCGCCTGCCTGCACGAACACGCCAGCGTGGATGCAGCCCTGTCCGCCTACGAGGCCGAGCGACGCCCCGTGGTCGAATCCACTCAGCGTGCCGCCCAGGCCTCATTGGAATGGTTCGAGAACATCGGTCAGTACAAGGACCAGGATCCCGCCCAGTTCTGCTTCAACCTGCTCACCCGCAGTCGCCGCATCACTTATGACAACCTGAAGTTGCGCGACCCCGACTTCGCCCATCACGTGGATGCGAACTTTGCCGCCTCCCAGGGATTGGACCAGGTCGCCCCAGCCATGTTCCAGCCGTATCAGATCGGAAGCCTGGAACTGAAGAACAGGATCGTCGTCTCACCCATGGACATGTACTCCGCGGTCGACGGCGTCCCGGGCAATTTCCACCTAGTCCACCTCGGCAGCAAGGCCATGGGCGGGGCCGGGCTGGTCATGACGGAAATGGTGTGTGTCTCCGCCGAGGGCCGCATCACCCCCGGCTGCAGCGGCCTGTACACCGACGCCCAAGGTGACAGCTGGGCGGAGATCGTGGACTTCGTCCACACCCAGTCCACCGCGAAGATTGGCGCCCAAATCGGACACTCCGGCCGCAAGGGCTCCACGAAGCTGATGTGGGAGGGCATTGACGAGCCCTTGGCCGAGGGCAACTGGTCGGTCACCGGCCCGTCCGCCGTCCCCTATGGCCCCGCCAGCCAGGTCCCCCGGGAAATCACCCGTTCCGAAATGGATGAGGTCCGCGAACAGTTCGTTGCTGCGGCCCGACGCGCTGACGTTGCCGGCTTCGACCTCCTGGAAGTGCACGCCGCACACGGCTACCTGCTCTCCTCGTTCCTCTCGCCGCTGGCCAACCAGCGCACCGACGAATACGGCGGCAACCTGGAGAACCGGCTGCGCTACCCGCTGGAAGTGTTCGACGCCGTTCGTGCTGAGTGGCCGACACACAAGCCGCTGACCGTGCGCATCTCCGCCACAGACTGGTGCGAACGCGGCAACACGGCTGATGACGCCGTGGAGATCGCCCGCGCGTTCGTGACCCATGGCGCCGCCGGCATTGACGTCTCCACCGGCCAGGTCGCCAAGGAGGAAAAGCCTGCCTATGGGCGCAGCTACCAGACTCCCTTTGCGGACAGGATCCGCCAGGAGGTGGCCGCCCCGGCCGGTGCCGCCGTGATCGCCGTCGGCGCCATCTCCTCCTACGACGACGTCAACTCGATCCTGCTGGCAGGGCGAGCGGACCTGGTGGCCTTGGGCCGTACGCACCTGTACGACCCGCAGTGGACCCTGCACGCCGCCGCCGAACAGGACTTCAAGGGCGACTCCGCCGCCTGGGCCCTGCCGTTCCAAGCCGGCAACCGCAAGCCCCCGAGCGCCCGGACCGACGCCGTCCGCCCCCGGCTGTCCCTGCTCAAAGAACCGGAGACCGATAGCACGCCGGTGCATGTGCGCTGGACCCCGTCTAAGGCCGCTGAGGAGGTCCTTGCCCGTAGGAATTAGATGCCGGCGGCATCCCCTCACCTCCCGGCGTACTGCGGCCACGCAGCCGGCGCACCGCGGCCAAGGAGCGGATAGAGCCCGCCGCCAGGCCAATGGACCCATCTCTATCTGTTGTTGACCGGCTGTACCGCCGACGCTGCGACGCCGGTGGGCCCGGACGTTTACACCCGACTCGGGACGAATGAGGCTTCCGGGCCCGGCACCGGTGCATCCAGACCCCAGTGGTCTTGCACACTGGCCGTGCTGCTGGTTGGCACCTTCAGCATCAGCGCACCCGGCGACATTGCCGGCGGCAAGAGGGAGGGCTCCACCTCGGCGGTGGTTCTGGCACAGGCTCGGAGCGGCCGCGCCCCTGAACCCAGGGCTGCACAGCCTCTTCGGGGTGCCCGGCGTTTAGACCTTCGCAGTGGGCCGATAGCCGCCTCTCATTGACGGTCGAATCCTGACGAGCCATCACCGAGGGACTGCTGTTAGGCACCCACTCATGCCGGCTTTGGTGCGACCACCGGCCACCCATTGGGGTCCGATGGACCGGGTAACTCTGTCACTCCGCCCTGGGTCAACTCCTAGAAGACAGAAGCTTGGTATGCCGAAATGCAGATTCCACCCGTTTGTATTTCGCTCATTCAAGCGAAAATTGCCGTCATAACAAGGATTATTGCCTAAGAGCATTGACGTTGATTATTTCTTGGGTATACCGTCAATCGCATCGGGCCAAGGACGTCCGGTGCGAATGATGGAGACGGGAAGACGTGACGATGGTTGAACGAGAAACCGAGACTTACCGAAACGGGTCGGGCTGCGATGTGTGCAGCGAACCGGGCCGCGACATCCATGAGGTTGAAACGGTGAGCGCGGCAACGGTGACGCCGCCGCGGGCGGTGGCATTGGCCGGCAGGTTGGAGCGTGACTCTGCCCTAGCCGAAAACCGCGGCCTCGGGGTCGATGGCCTTCGCGACCCGAGCCGCCCCTTGGTTTTGGCCCCCAGTTGGGTGCTTGCCCACGAGAAGGGGGAGATGGTCCTGCTGCGCGACCATGAGGTCGTCGTGAAGGACGGTCGCATCGAGGCCGTCCGGCCGCAGTCAGGCACCACGGACGAGCGTATTGACATGCACGGCCAGATTCTCTTGCCCGGCTTGATTTCCATGCACAGTCACGTCGCTGGCGGCGCGGCAACCCGCGGCTACGTCGAGGGCAATCTGACCCCCATGAGCAAGGGCGCACCACTGCGCCAGGGCCGCCAGTTCCTCAACGCCATGGTCCTTCTGGAGGACCTGCCGGAGGAGGACCTGGACACCATGACGGCCCTGAATCTGGCAGAAATCCTCCGGGGCGGATGCACCACGCAGGTCGAAATGTCCAAGGGTCTGCGGTCGATGCAGTCCTATGTGCGCGTTGCCCGCCGGTTTGGGATCCGCGGCTACCCGTCGGGGGCGGTTCCCGGGATGAAGCGGATTCTGCCGATCTGGAAAAGGGGCACCAACGACCAAGCATTGTTCGACTCAGTTCCCGAAACCATGGCCGAAATCCAGGCGAACCTGGCCTACGCACGGACCATCAACGGGGTCGACGACGGCCGGATTCTGCCCATGATGGCTCCGGCAACCAACGCGGTGCACACACCCGAGACATTCGCGGCCATGAAGGCTGCCGCCCAAGAGCTTCATGGCCTGCACATTCACCTTCAGGCTGGCTACGGCCGGGCCCCGCAACCTGACAAGGTAGCGATGAATAGGTTGTGGGGCAACGATGAGATCCCGTGGCTCCACAGCTTGGGACTCTTCGACGGCTCAGTCCGGGTCTTTGGCGCCCATCTGCTAGGCATCGATTTTGAGCGGGATCTCCCGTTGTTGGCCAATCCGTTCTTCACCTTCGCCAACTGCCCGTCGGGCACGGGCGCCGGCGTCACTCCGGCGCAGTGGCCCTGGCCGGAGGTCCTCGGCGCAGGCGTCAACTCCGGCATCGGCCTGGACACGCACTCGAACGATTACATCGAAAACCTGAAGCTGGCCGTCATCTATGGCCGGATCCGGGCCGATTTCCTGGGCGACTCGACGCCTGTGCCCATGGTCCGGCCATCTATCTGGACAGCTGTCGAAGCCGCAACGCTGGGCGGCGCACGTGGACTCGGGCGCGAAGACATCGGCCGCATCGCCGTGGGAGCCAAGGCGGACCTCACCAGCGTCGATGTCAGTGGCCTGCTCGTCGGTGTTGGAACTGTTCCCCGCGAACCCTTGAACCACCTCATGTATGCCAACGGCCTCTCCGTCAGAAACGTCATGACTGATGGCCAATGGCAGGTGCGCAACGGCGCGCTAACAATCGTCGACGAGGCGCGCCTGGTGCGCGACGCTGGCAAGGTCGTCCAGAGAATCTGGGACCAGATGGACGCGGACGGGGTTTTTGTAGACGAGCCCCGGAGCGACCTCGTGCCCGCTGCATCCGGTCACGTGTAGGGCACGGATACGCCCTGGTTTCGCGGCGTGAGCCACCGAGTCGACCGTTCGCCTATTTTTTCTTTTGCTCATCCTCTGTACCATTCAACGAATTTGGAGTCATATCAATGAAGAACAATGCTCCCCGGGTACCAACCCTCTGGCGCAAGCTCATGGCGGCCGCAGTGCTGAGCACCGTGATAGCCGGCACAGCAGCGTGCGGAGGACCGGCACAGACGGCGTCCACTCCGGCATCAAACGGCAACGCTCCCTTGGCCGCCCTGGTGCCGGCCAGCATCAGAGCCAAGGGCACGATCGTCGTTGGAACCCAACCCGATTTTGAACCGGCCGATTTCACACCCATCGGCGAAAACGGTGTCAAGGGTTTCAATATTGACCTCATGGATGCGATGGCCGCCAAACTGGGGTTGAAAGTCACCTACCAGAAAGTGCCATTCGACCAACTACTCGTCGGTGTACAGACCGGCAAATTCGACGCTTCGATTGCCGGCATGACGGACCGCAAGCAACGCCAGGCAAATGTTGACTTTGTCGACTACCAGGTTGCCGGAACGGTCTTCATGGTGGCCAAAGGTAACCCAAAGAACATCACCGGAGACGCCAATGGTGGCTGCGGTATTAAGATCGGCGGCGTTAAAGGCAACGATGACGAGCGACTGGTCGGCCTGATGGCAGCGGCGTGCACCGCGGAGGGCAAGCCGGCCCCGGAGTTGGTCACGTTCCCCACAGGCAGCGACAAGAACCTGGCGCTCACCTCCGGCCGTGTTGATGCCATTTTCTGGCCTGATATGGCGGTCTCGGTGATCCAACGCGAGACCGGTGGAAAGCTTGAATCCGTGCCCGTGAATTTCGAGCCGAAGGTTTACCTCGGGATGATCTTCGACAAGAAGAATGCTCAGCTGCGCGATGCGTTCCTGAAGGCAACGGAGGCAATGCATGCCGACGGCAGCTACGACGCAATCCTGAAGAAGTGGGACGTCGCAGTCATCAACCTGCCCAAGCCCGGCGTCAATCTGGCCACGTCATAATCCATCCGGAGGGCGGGCGGCTATACAAACCAGCAAGCCCTCCGGATTCCCAATCGCAAAATAGGACAGGTTCATGATAATTTTCTCGAACGATATTTCCTGGGGTGGCATCCGACATGACAGTTAAGAGCATCCGCATCCGACAGGAGCCGGGAATTGCAGGAGAGACCCCGGAATTTATTTCCCCCGGCCCGGCTTTGGGCAGCCCAGTCCCCGGCATCAAGGCCAGACGCCGGAAGCCATATGGGCAATGGGCTTCAGGGGTCCTGATCCTGGCCGTTGCCGGAGCCTTTGTTTGGTCCCAGGCGGGAAACCAGAACCTGGACTGGGCAAGCGTCGGACAGTTCATGTTCCACCCGGCAATACTCAGCGGAGTCGTCGTCACACTCGAGCTATCCGTCTTTTCGATGGTGATTTCCGTAGTGCTGGCGTTCGGTATTGCACTGATGTGCCAGAGCAGGAACCGGTTCACAGCGGCAGTGGGTCAGATCTACGTGTGGTTCTTTCGTGGAGTCCCACTTCTGGTCCAGATACTCATTTGGTTCAATCTGGCCGTTCTTTACCCCACCATTCTGGGAACGGACACTAATCAGCTGATCTCGGGGTTCACGGCAGGTCTATTTGCACTGTCGCTGGCCGAGTCGGGGTATATGGCCGAAATCATCCGTGGTGGCATACTCTCCGTCAACAAGGGGCAAACCGACGCCGGTCTCAGCATCGGACTCACCCGCGGGCAGACACTGCGACGCATCGTCATCCCACAGACCATTCGCGTCATTATTCCACCGACGGGCAACCAATTCATTGGGTTACTCAAGGCCAGCTCCTTGGTTTCGGCCATCGGGGGAAGCGATTTGCTCACTCAAACCCAGCTCATTTATGGCCAGAATTTCAAGATAGTGCCGCTGCTCATTGTGGCCACCGCCTGGTACCTCATCCTCGTCAGTGTCGCCAGTGTGGGCCAGTACTTCCTCGAGCGCCGGTTCAACCCCGACGGTGCCGCGTCAGGACGGTCCGTTCGGCAGCTGCTCAAAAGAAACGTCCTGTTGCAGAAATTCTCCCCTTCCCCTCGAAAGGCGGTCCGGCCATGACGCCTTCCGCAACGAAGCAACCCCTGATGGTTGCTCACGACGTCCACAAATGGCTCGGCGGAAACCACATCCTGCGCGGCGTCGACATGACGGTCCAGCCGGGCGAAATCGTCTGTGTCCTGGGCCCCTCGGGTTCAGGAAAGAGCACGCTCCTTCGCTGCATCAATCACCTTGAGCGCATCGACTCCGGCACGGTGGAGGTCGGTGGCGAGCGTGTGGGCTACAGCCACCATAAGGGCGAATTATTCGAACACACCGAACGGGAGGCCGCCCGGATGCGACGCCAGATCGGGATGGTCTTCCAGCATTTCAATCTCTTCACGCATATGACCGTGCTGGAGAACGTCACTTACGGGCCCCGCCGCGTCCTCGGGCTGTCCAAGGCCGAGGCCATCACCCAGGGACGTGATTCATTGTCCAAGGTGGGACTGGCGGAGAAGGCCAAGGCGTACCCCGCGCAGCTCTCCGGCGGGCAACAACAACGCGTGGCCATTGCCCGGTCCCTGGCCATGAAACCAAAGCTGATGCTCTTCGACGAGCCCACCAGTGCTCTTGACCCGGAACTCGTTGGCGATGTTCTCACCGTCATGAAGCACGTCGCCGAAGAAGGCATGACCATGATTGTCGTCACCCATGAGATCGGGTTCGCCCGTGAGGTTGCCGACCGGGTCGTGTTCATGGATGAGGGGCGGGTTATTGAACACGGCCCCGCAGCAACCGTGCTTGACAGCCCGCAACACGAGCGGACCGCGAACTTCCTCCGCCATGTCAAATGAGCGTTCATGGATGGCGTACGCCGGTCCATACATGAGAACCGAGGGGCCTGACTCGTCAGGAGGCGCTCCGGACTGCAACGGTAGGGCGGACTACCGCCTCGCCCGGTGCCTATACATCAGCCGATAGTCTGAGGACTCCGGGCCCAGCCCGTCCCGTCAGACCAGCAAAGAGGAGCCTTCAAGAGTGTCCACCTTGGAAACACCGCCCACCGCCGTTACCCCACAAAGTCGGCTAGAGATCCCGGGAACCCAGCCGGTGCCAGCTGCCCCTGCTGCCCGGTCCCTGACCATTTCGGCCTATACCAAGATCCGGGACCGGATCATCAGCGGAGAGCTGGCTCCGGGGACCTGGCTCCGGGAAAGGGAACTGTCCGCCGAGCTGAAGGTTTCACGGGTTCCCGTGAGGGAGGCTCTCTTTCAACTCGAAACGAACGGATTCACCACCACCGGACCCCGTCACGGAGCCGTCGTGAAGCAACTCACGATCCAGGACGTCAACGAAATCTTTGACATTCGCCTAAGCATTGAAGTATCAGCGGCAAGCCTCGCTGCCAGGCAGGTCGTCTCCGGTGCATGTACAGACAGTCTTCTAGAGGCACTGGCACTGGCGGAGGCCCTCGCATCCAGCGATGACGAGCACGGCAAGGCTCAAGCGAATGTGGCCATTCACGACGAGATATTCAAGCTGACCGGCAATGAGCTTCTGGTGTCGATGATCCGTCCGGTGGCCAATCGAATGCGGTGGCTCTTTGGGAACGCCGTACATCAGGATTCCGGACAACTTTGCCTGGAGCACAGGCAGCTTTGTGAAGCCATTTGTGAGGGGCAAGCCGAGCTCGCCTCAGCACTGGCCACGGCGCACATTGAACACAGCAGGAGGCCAGCCATATCCCAACTCGAAGGGAAGCTGCCGGCCCGGCGTTCGACCGAACCCCGGGAAACCCGGTGGGAGGGCAACTAGGCGGAGGTTTCCACCCTAAATGAGCCACGTCTGCTCCTCTACCTAACCCGATACCCCGCGCGGATGGCGACCAACGGCGCCCTTCCCCGGTACGCGCGCAACGATATCCCGCGATTTGACGTGCCAACGGACCACCGGCGTTGTTTGACCGCCGATCCCACCAACTACAAGAGGTGCCCATGACGCCCACTCTCACTGCTTCCATACTTGAAACATTGGTGGATTTGTGGTCGACCATCGCGGCCGTCGAACAGCGCCTCGGTGACATTGCGAGGGGTACCACCCACCAGCCAGGGCGCACCTCCCTCCATTTGCCGTCCTCCGATACCCGCTACCTCGTGATGTCCGGGCTGGCAGATGCCCGGACCCTGACGGCCGTAAAGCTCCTATTGGTCCTTCCCACGCACGTGACGGCAAGACTGCCGACTGAGCGTTCGAGCATTCTACACGCCGACCAATACACGGGTGAGACCCTGGCCCTGCTCGACGGCAGGGTGCCCACACGCATGCGCACTGCTGCGGCAAGCGCCGTCGCCAGCAAATATTTGGCCCGCCCAGCAAGCTCCACTCACGGCCTCCTTGGGGCCGGCGCCTTGGCCATCGCTCACGTGAAGGTAATGCTCCAGGTGCGTTCCATTGACACCGTGGTCCTGTGGTTCCATAGCGCCGCCGTGGAGTCTTTCAGTGCAAAAACCGCTCACAACTCCGTCAACGCCAGTTCGGCGTCGACTATCCAGGAGGTAGTGAAGTCGGCCGATGTGCTCTGCGCTCTGACCCCATCTGTGGAGCCTTTAGGCCGCGGCAAGTGGTTCCGACCAGGGCTCCACATCAACGCCGTCGGAGCCCGTCCCCGTCCAATCCACCGCGAAATCGACTCCGCTGGTATGGGCAGTTCCCAAGTGTTCGTAGACAGCATGGAAACAGCCGTGGAAAAACCCGGTGATATGACGAAGCCGCAGTCTCGATCAGAGACGTCCGCGGAGAACTCGGAGCGGTCGTCGCCGGCCAGCCGGCGGGGCGCAGCATCGACAAGGACATCACGCTGTCTAATTCCGTGGGCCTCGGCCTGCTCGACTTGGCCATCGGCCACGTGCTGTTCGATACCGCCGTCCGCCACAACTACAGACCCCACATCAACATGGCACAGCGAGGAGACTAACCGTGCGTGACAGGCACCGAGGTCGCAGAGGTCTGCCCGCCCCCAGCAAACGATCAACTACGGTGTGGGTCCTACTTGCCTTAGCGCTCGTTTCGATCAACCTGCGCCCGGCAATCACCACCGTCGCAGGCGTCATGGGGCAGCTCCACACCAGCTTCGGAATGGATCCCAACGTGCTGTCCGTGCTGGGTGCCCTGCCCGTGCTAGCTTTTGGAATCTCGGCGCCGTGCGGGCCCTGGCTCGCTCGCCGGCTTGGCGCCGGCCGGGCGGTGGCCGTGGCACTGCTGGTGCTCGCCGCTGCGCTTATCGTCCGTAGCCTGGTGCCTGTCCTGCTGCTCCCAGGAACCTTCCTGGCCGGTGCGGCAATCATGACTGCCAGCGTGCTGGTGCCGCAGATCGTCAAGGCCAACCGGGGGACCGGTTGGTGGATAGGGCTGTGCACCATGGGGTTCGGGCTGGGCGCCGCCTTGGGTGCTGGACTGGTGCAGCCCCTGCAGGACCTGATGGGTGGAAGCCTCGCCTGGGCGCTGGCCATCTGGGCAGTGCCGGCCCTGCTGGGTGCCGGGCTGATCCACCGCGCCGGTGGCGGACGACCGGACGCGGCCGGACCCGTACCGGCGGCGGGGGTCCACCCTGCAGGGGCGGGCGCGGTGCCGCTCCGGAGGCAGCGAACGGCGTGGGCTGTGACCACGTTCTTCGGGCTTCAGGCGCTGCTCTACTTCGCCATCACGTCGTGGCTTGCCGTTTTCCTCGTCTCGAAAGGCCTGGGGCCGGGCGGTGCAGCAGCGCTGCTGGCCTGGTTTAGTCTGGCTGGCTTGCCCGCAAGCCTGCTGGCCCCCGTGCTGGCTGGCCGGCCGGCCGTCTTGCGGATCATGGCGCCCGGGCTGGGCATGCTGGTGGCCCTCGCCCTCTTGGGCGTCCTCCTGGCCCCAGCAGAGCTGCAGCTGCCCATGGTGGGCATCCTGGGGGTTGTGCAGAGTGCCGGCTTCGGCCTGGCTATGGCGCTTGTTGTCATCCGCTCGGCGGGGCCGCAGACAGCGGGCAGACTATCTGCGATGAGCCAGGGCTCGGCTTCGCCCTGGCCTCCCTGGGCCCACTGGGGGCCGGGCTGCTGCACGAAGCTACGGGCGGCTGGGAGGCCACGTTCTTCGCGTTGGCCGGGGTAGCCTTGCTCCTCGCGAGTGCCGGGTACTTTGCCGTGAGCGGGGCCTTGGTGTCCATGGAATCCGACGAGCCGGACTCTCGGATTCTGCCGGCCTACATCGGAAGTCGCTAGATGTACTTGCCAAGGGACATTAGCAACATGCGGCGCGGCTGAGCGACATGAACAAGACCACTGGGCGAGATAGAACTTGTGTAGAGGTCCATCGATTAACCCAGAGGTGTTCTTCAGTTCTACGCAATTCAGTCGGGCAAATCTCAGTGCTGGTTGAAATGCGAGCCGTTTTGTGGGGGGAATACTTCGCCACGTTGATGGGACTATTTTGGCTCTTCAGAATCCACGGTGTAATTCTGTCTGAATCCGCCGGATTCCAGTAATGATCTGGCGACGTAGTTGGTGAGGTTCCGGAGGCCTAGGGCTGAGCCTCGGTGGTGCTCTAGCCTCCCGTCAATTGTCTCGCTTGGGCCGCTGGAGTGGGTCGGTCGAAGTAGGCGAGCACGTCCGTTGCCCGGCGTTTGAGTGTCCGCCCAACGTTTTGAGTTCCGTGGGCCGGACTCCGGTGCTGAGGGGTCCAATCTCGGCCTGCATCTGTTTCTTTCCTTGGGCTCGGTCTAGTTCGCGGTCGGCGATGGTCATGCGTTGGTAGATGCCCCAGGTGGCTGCCACTTCACCATATGTACCCAGAGCTAAATGGTTTTTCAGTCGCTTTTTTTTTTCTCGGTAAGCAACCCTCCGCCGCTATGAAGGGTTCGTCTGGCTTTGTAGAGGGGTCGCCGGCACGTCCACGGTGCCCGGACGTTGTCTGTTGAACCCTGCGCCGGCACACATCCAGTGCGTCCC